>DASYSW010000685.1:0-10359 GCA_036002905.1 Chitinophagaceae bacterium | reverse complement strand
TTCCCTCTTTTTCAAACTCTCTTGGTTGACGGGTTGCTGCAGAAACTGAAAAGCTTAATTCCGAAATCGTTTTTAATAAATAATGTGTGATGGAAGTTTTGCCGGCTCCCGAGGGAGCAGTAATAATAATGATCTTGTTTTCGGAAGCCATGCGCAAAGATGGGGAAGAAAATCTGAAATGCTAAGTGATGAACAATGCAGAGGGATCAAAATCTTATATGGAATTAAACTGCCGTTCGCCACTAAGGCACCGAGGCATCAAGTGACACAAAGTTGCGGCCAATTGCCCTGCAAACCTTCGCCTCTTTGCGTCTTGTGGCGATTAAGACTCTTCGGTATATGGGATGACAACCAATATTTAAATGCGCTTTATATCCGCTCCTACTTTCCTTAATCGTTCATCAATGTTTTGATATCCCCTGTCTATCTGTTCAATGTTTTGGATCACGCTTTTCCCTTCTGCGCTAAGTGCAGCGATAAGTAACGCGACACCAGCTCTAATATCGGGACTGCTCATGGTGATTCCACGTAATTTTTGTTCGCGTTCCAAACCAATAACAACAGCGCGATGTGGGTCGCATAAAATGATCTGTGCCCCCATATCAATTAATTTGTCTACAAAAAATAGACGGCTTTCAAACATTTTCTGATGGATCAGTACACTACCCTTGGCCTGGATGGCGGTAACTAAAACGATGCTCAGCAGATCAGGCGTAAAACCTGGCCAGGGATGATCATAAATAGTAAGGACACCGCCATCAAGGTAATGATGGACCTCGTATATGTCTTGCGAAGGAATATGAAGATCGTCTCCAACAAAATTCATTTGAATGCCAAGCTGCTGAAACTTTTCCGGGATAATCCCAATGTGATCGAGCCCGGCATTTTTTATCGTGATGTCACTTTGTGTCATTGCTGCCAGGCCGATGAATGACCCCACTTCGATCATATCCGGTAGCATGCGATGTTCAGTTCCTCCAAGATAGTTCACACCTTCTATGCGCAGAAGGTTACTTCCAATGCCCTCGATCTTCGCCCCCATTTTGTTTAACATTTTGCATAACTGCTGTACATAGGGCTCGCAGGCCGCATTGTAAATTGTGGTTTTCCCGATTGCCATTACCGCTGCCATGATAAGATTGGCAGTTCCTGTAACGGAAGGTTCATCCATCAACAAGAAAGTTCCCTCGAGATGCGGAGCTATCAAATGAAAAAATCCATCTTCAGAATGGTAATCAAACGAAGCACCGAGCCTCTCAAAGTTTACAATATGAGTGTCCAGTCGTCTTCGCCCAATCTTATCACCACCTGGTTTCGGAATAAATGCCTTTCTGAACCTCGCGAGCATAGGGCCCGCTAGCATGACAGAGCCGCGCAGTCGACCACTTTTTTTTCTGAAAGTTTCACTATGCAAATAATCGATATCGACATCGTTGGCCTGGAATATACAAGTATCTCTTTCTGGCCTGTCAATCTTCACATTCATTTCTCCCAGTAATTCAATCAGGAGATTTACGTCGAGAATGTCAGGAATGTTTGTAATAGTAACCTTTTCCGGCGTTAACATTGCCGCGCTTATGATTTGCAATGCCTCATTTTTAGCGCCCTGTGGAATAATATCGCCGGACAATTTTTTTCCGCCACCAACTTCGAAAGAATGCATTATCGTAGGTTGAGTAAAGTAGGGATGAAATTACACGTAAAACAAAAAAGCTGACTATTTCTGATAATCAACTTTATACTTCATAAAAGATCCCACACCCGTTAGAATCTCTTCTTCTTAAATTGGCCGCCGCCACCACGATCGCCACGATCACCACGATCACCACGATCATTGCGACGTCCGCCACCACCACCTCGCTGTTGGAACTTGCCTCTTTGTTTTCCATAACCACGACTTTCCTGTTGAGGGCGGTACGCTTTGACAAATGGTGTGTTAGTAAATTCTAACTGGCCTTCGGTTATATTGGTAAGCTCGCCCTGGATGGCATCGTCATGTACCAGTTCTTTATGCCAGTTGTTGTAAGCGAGTTTCATATAATACGCTATAGCGTTAGCAAAACCCAATCGCTTTTCCGGGTTTTCCTCCTTTAGAGCTTTCTGAATTACTATTTCAAGATTTTTACCGAGATGGGAAAACCTGGGATGCCTTTTAGGATACGGCAGTGGATCGGGCTTACTTTTTAAAGTTTCTCGCGTAGGAATTGGGTATGGCGACTTTACACTAAGTTTAAAATCCGATACGAGGAAAAGGTGATCCCACAGTTTGTGGCGAAAATCTTCTACATTTTTCAGGTGTGGATTTAAAAACCCCATCAGTTCAATGACGACCTGCGCATTCCTCTGGCGCTGTTCCGGGTCTTCAAGAGTCAGCAGGTATTCGATCATTTTTTGAATATGGCGACCATACTCACGCATGATCAGGTGGTTTCTTGTTGTATTGTATTCCATGAGAGTTTATTGACGACAAATGTAGAGAAAAGAAAACTAACTGTTTAACGGGCGGGTATTTACCTCAACCAGGAGTAAAAGATAAGGGGCCCCGAACCAAGGCCCCTTTTACAAGCCACCATCCTCTTCCACCTAAGAGGTCATTTAATTAAAAGTTGATTGACACAAGACAGATGGCTCGTTACATCGGTTAGCCTCAACCAGTACATACCTCTCTGTAACGTCGTAATGTACCTGATTCCATCGCCAATAATCTCTTCCTCTTTACTGAAAACTGTCTGACCTTGTGTATTGGAAATTTGTATCAAAAATTTTCCAGAAGAAATATTCGCAAATTTGATACCAACAACACCGTTCGAAGGATTAGGAAATATATTTATTTTTGGCTTATCTGTATTTTCAAGCTGAATTGATTTTATATCGGTATATCGTGCATATCCACTTGAATAGACCTGCTTTACTCTGAAATAATAATCTCCATTTCCGTCGGTCGCAGTGTAAACAAATTTATAACCATTAGCTTCAAACTCAGTCTTTGACTGCGTACCAACAGTAGTGAAATTATTGCCGTTCCTGCTCATTTCTATTTCATAGTGATAGCCGGCATCGGGGTTATCAAAGCCGCTCCAGGTTATTTCAGCTTTGCTATCCGTCAATTTTCTGACATTAAAAGAACGAATATTCAAAGGCAATGTACTAGAGGGGCATGTACAATATGAGAAGTGGAAATTGACCAGGGCCGAACTTAACACAAAAGCTGCAGCACTTCCGCCGGTTACTCCCCATCCCGCGCTGGCGGTAATGTGATAGTTGTAGGTAACGCTATCAGTACCATAAAAGTCAGCTATTGTTGTCGAATCGCTGATGTTTACACAGAGCACTTTTGTTAAAACGGTGTCTGAGCCAGCCGAATAAAAATCAGGACCTGAACCCAAAACCCCATCGAACGCATCGAGTGGATAGGGGCCAAAATTCAAATCATTTGTACCACTAGTGAGGAATGTAGGAATACCAGGCCCGCTGACAGTATCTCTTCTTGAATAACTATAGGTCCCTGTTTGAGGTGCACTTGAAAAATTTTCCAATGCAACAGAGTCGATTACCCCTTTGATTGTAACACAAAGGTTCACACAGGTCACCAAACCAGTATTGGGATCAAATTTAGGGAACTTGAATTGCGTCGCAACTATACCCGCTCCAAATTTGATTGTTGTATCATAGGCAGTCGAACCAGATGGTTGTCCATTCGGACACTGTGAATATCCCCGGTGAAAGACTGCCACCATAAAAACTAAAAAAATTAATTTAAAAGAATAGGTGTAAAGTTTTTTCATGGGACGAACGTTTTGGTCAAAAGATATTGAGTCTCATTACAAAATTACACCTACCGCGTATCGGAATCAATTGTAAAACTGCCTGTTTTGCAATCCCGTAATATATGAATGGGGGATGTGATTATACCTATACATTATACAGTTACGGCTTGAATATTCCGGGATCAGCAATAGCTAAAAATGAACGTACTTTAATATTTTATCCAGGTTATCTTTTACTAAGCTCAGTCAGTAGATTTCCGTAAATATTTTACAATCTTTTCGTAAAACGAACAAATGATCTGTCCCTGTAAGAATTCTTGGCAAAAAAGGGAACCAAATGGGTAAGAATATACGATTCTATCTTCGCAAGGATGAAAATAGCAGTAAATACAAGGTTTTTACTTTCCAACTATTTAGAGGGCTATGGGTATTTTATTTTTGAAGTTTTTAAATACCTGACCAAAAAGTATCCCGAGCATCAGTTCATTTTTATTTTCGACAGGCCATTTGATCAGCGATTTATTTTTTCATCAAATATCACTGTCGTAGTAACCGGGCCGCCTGCACGTCATCCACTGCTTTGGAAATACTGGTATGATCTAAAAATTCCCTCGGTATTAAAAAAATATAAAGCCGACGTTTTTGTTTCGATAGATGGATTGTGTTCACTTAAAACTGCCACGCCGCAATGCCTCGTGGTGCATGACATCGCTTTTTTACATTACCCCTCTCATATCAAGCGCTCGCATCTATATTTTTTTAGAAGATACATTCCGAAGTTTCTTCATAAGGCGAGCTCAATAGCAACTGTTTCAGAGTTTTCAAAAAAAGATATTTTGAATCACTACAAAGTGGATGCTGAAAAAATTAACGTGGTGTACAGTGCAGCTAAAGAAATTTTTAAACCCGTCAACATTGAAATTGCGGAAGTAACGAAAAAGAAATATACGGATGGTGCAGAATACTTTTTGTTTATAGGCGCTATTCATCCAAGAAAAAACCTGGTAAACCTGCTAAAGGCTTTTTCAATTTTTAAAAAAAGACTAAAGAGTAACATGAAACTCGTGTTAGCTGGCCGTCTTGCATGGAAATATGATTCGTTCATCCAAAATTTGAAAAAATATAAGTTCAAAGAAGACGTGATTCTGCTGGGTTATTTGAGCGAAGATGAGCTGGTGAAAATTACCGGATCTGCGTATGCATTGGTATATCCCTCGCTATTGGAAGGTTTTGGTGTCCCCGTATTAGAGGCTATGAAATGTCATGTACCAGTGATCACATCGCTGGGCTCATCCATGGAAGAGATTGCCAGGGACGCTGCCTTATATGCTGATGCGAAAAACTTTGAAGACATCGCCGATAAAATGATGCTGATCTACAAAGATGAGACCCTGAGAAAAGAATTAATTGAAAGAGGTAAGGGAATTGCTGATCAATATTCGTGGCAGCGAACTGCAGAATTGTTGTGGCAAAGTATCCTAAAAGCAGTTGACTGATTGACTACCTTTGCCGCTCAATTGATAATTATGAGCAAATCAACTATAACAATCGACGTGCAAATGGATGAGAGCCGCGTGCCCGAATCAATTACATGGAAGGCATCCGACACAACCGCTGACCAGGGACAACGAGCAAAGGCTATGATGGTTTCATTCTGGGATGGCAGCGAAAAGACCGCTTTGAGAATCGACCTTTGGACTAAGGATATGATGATAGATGAAATGGCCGACTTTTTTTATCAAACGATGATGACGATGGCTGATTCGTATGGGCGCGCAACAAAACAAGATGAGACGGTCGACGAAATGAAAAAGTTTGCGAAAAATTTTTACAGTAAATTTAAAACCCAGCAACTGAAAGAAAATAAAGCTTCTTAATATCTACAAACTTTGAATCATGAGCCTTGAACAAAAAATTATGGTCGACCTGAAAACGGCAATGCTTGCAAAAGATGAAAAATCTCTGCGCAGTTTGAGAGCGATAAAAGCTGCTATCCTTTTAGCGAAAACTTCAGAAGGCGCAGGAGGAGAGTTAAAGGAAGACGATGAAATAAAGCTTTTACAAAAGTTGGTAAAGCAGCGTAAAGATTCGTTAGAAATATATCAACAGCAAAAGCGCACCGATCTCGCACAGAAGGAACAGGAAGAAATTGAGGTGATAGAAAAATTTCTCCCAAAACAATTTTCTGCTGAAGAGTTACAACTGGAAATAAAAAAGATCATTGCCGAAACGGGGGCAACCTCACCTGCAGATATGGGGAAAGTGATGGGAGTAGCTACAAAAAAATTATCCGGCAAAGCAGATGGCAAAACAATATCTGCCACGGTAAAGGAATTGTTGGGCAAGTGAACCGGCCTAATCTACGCTTCATGATCATTGATATTATTTTTGTCATTCTATTGGTGTTGG
This sequence comes from Chitinophagaceae bacterium, assembly GCA_036002905.1. Classification (GTDB taxonomy): domain Bacteria; phylum Bacteroidota; class Bacteroidia; order Chitinophagales; family Chitinophagaceae; genus VBAU01. Next base: position 4,183 of record DASYSW010000685.1, on the reverse strand, counting down.
CCCTGATCCATGGCTATCGCCGCGGATTAATAGTAGCCGTTTTTTCACTGGTCTCAATTATTGTTGGTTTAGCGGCTGCGATTAAGTTGTCAGCCGTGGTAGCAAACCACCTTGGACATACCGTGAAAGTTTCTGATAAATGGTTGCCGGTTATTTCGTTTGCCATTGTTTTCATAGTAGTGGTGCTCCTCATACGGCTGGGCGCCAGGGCAATTCAAAAACTTACCGAAGCACTGATGCTGGGCTGGGTAAACCGCTTGGGCGGTATCATTCTGTACGCCGTGATCTACATCACAATCTATAGTGTTGTTCTTTTCTATGCAAACCAGGTGAGGATTATCAGGCCGGAGGCCATCAAAGCTTCTGTTACCTATTCCTTTATACAACCCTGGGGACCCAAAGCAATAGATGGATTTGGTTCGCTGATCCCCTTTTTCAAGGATATGTTCACTCAATTGGAAGGTTTTTTCAGCAGAATACCTGAAAAAATATCAGTTTGATTTAAAAATCATGCGTATTTGCCATCGAGGCCAGGCATATACTGCTGTAAAATGTTTATGCCAGTATCTTTGTGCAAGCAATCAAATGATAACTCTGCAAAGGGTATTTTATTTGCAGTAAATCAATTATTTTAGCGATAAAGATTTATACTGACTGGGACCCATGGAATATACTATCAAACAACAGGATAAGTTCAGGTTTATAGAAGAGGGCCAGGGAGAGCCGCTGGTTCTCCTGCATGGGTTATTTGGTGCGATGAGCAATTTTAGCGACCTGATCGAATATTTTCGTCATCACAACAAGGTGGTGGTGCCGATATTGCCTTTGTTTGACCTGGATATTCTTCACACGTCAGTAAGCGGGCTGGAAAGGTTTGTAAACAGATTTATCGATGCAAGAGGATATGACGACGTGCACTTGCTGGGAAATTCTTTGGGTGGGCATGTAGCGCTGATACACACTTTAAAGCATCCGGAAAAGATAAAATCACTGATTCTCACGGGTAGCTCCGGGCTTTTTGAGAACGGGATGGGAGATTCATACCCAAAACGAGGCGATTACGATTATATCAAGCGAAAAACTGAATTAACATTCTACGATCCCGAAATGGCTACCAAAGAGTTGGTTGATGAAGTGTTTGAAATAACCAATAATCGCCTAAAAGTTATCAAGATCATAGCGCTGGCCAAAAGTGCCATCAGAAATAATTTGGGTGAGGAACTCAATCAAATCAAGCAACCGACGTTATTAATATGGGGCAATAATGACACGATCACGCCGCCATTTGTAGCCCGGGAATTTAACCGCCTGATACCAAACAGCGAGCTTTACTTTATTGATAAATGCGGTCATGCTCCCATGATGGAAGTGTCGGATGAATTCAATGTCATTTTGCATAAATTTTTGAAAAAACAAAATGAACCTGCAACAGTTGTCTGAAAATTGTTGTCTCACGACTAAATGCCGCTATCCATGTTAACAGGTAATTTACAGACACAAACTCTCCCATATCTCCGCCTCTCGGATAAGGTGTACCAGGCCCTTGAACTAATGAACGAAAATCACGTGGAGCATTTGCCGATTGTTGACGGAGACAAATATGTAGGAATGATCAGTGAAGGTGATCTGTCACAGGCGGAAAATGACCATTCGACACTGGAACAATATAGTCAGTCCATTTCCAATCCCTCGGTAAAAGACGATGAACATGTGTTGAAAGCCATCCAGGTAGCTGTCCAGAATGGCTTAACCGTCGTGCCGATTGTAGGAGAAGAAAGCGAATTAATAGGAGTTGTCACTTACGCAGACTTATTGAAATATTCTTCGGAATTCATGAGTTTGAATGAGCCCGGTGGTCTGATTGTTTTAGAAATAGAAAGTAAAAATTATTCTTTTAATGAAATAAGCAGGTTGGTTGAAGCGAATGACGCGCAGATCAAACAGCTCAACACTAACGTTGATCCCGAAACGGGAATGATGGAAGTAACCATAAAGATCAACAAACTGGAAATCTCAGATATTGTATCTACCTTTCAGCGCCACGAGTACAACGTGAAATATTACTTTGGCGAAGAGCTATTTGAAAACGAGCTGAGAACAAATTATGATAACCTGATGAACTACCTGAAAATATAGACTGAACTCCTGCTTCTTTGCCTGTTTCAATGAATCCATTAACTTAGTTATTACAGCTTGCCCTGGATGCAAAGGTTTAACATATATCTCATCACTCTTGCCCTATCCGCTATACTTTGCAAAGCAGGTGCACAGGAGAACCAGGGGGATCATCTTGCCGCACCTTTAGACCTCACCAATACGGAAATTAAAACGGGCGACCAGCCAGCGGGACCGTATATCATCCGCAATATCATCATTGTTGGGAACAGGAAGACCAAGGCTTCCATTATACTCCGGGAGATCCCTTTCAGACAAGGGGACCATTTTCAACTCCAGCAACTAGTAACAAAATTTGAGGATGCACGCAGGCAATTAATGAACACGACTCTCTTTCATGAAGTGGTAGTGGCATTAAAAAGTTTTGAGGGTTACAACGTAGATGTGCTGGTCGAAGTAAAAGAGAGATGGTATATTTTCCCCGTACCTTATTTCAAGGTAGTTGACCGGAATTTCAACCAATGGGTGGTGGAGCACAATGCGAGCCTGGACAGGGTGAATTATGGAGTAAAACTTATGTACAATAATGTGACCGGTTATAATGACAAATTGAATGTTTGGTTCATGAGTGGGTATACCAGACAGATTTCAATGAACTATGATCGCCTCTATTTTGATAAAAGGATGAAGTGGGGAGCAAAATTCGGATTCGCTTTGGGCAAGAACAAGGAAGTAAATTATAACACAGTCGACAATAAGCAAGTATTTCTTAAAGACACAAATAATTTCGTTCGCTCATTTCTAAAAACAAATTTTGAACTGACCTATCGCCGCGCGGTAAAAACCAGGCATCGCTTTGGGATAGCCTATACGGAAGAAAGGGTTGAAGATACCATAGTAAAACTCAATCCCACTTATTTTCCCTCGGAACGGAATAGAATACGGTATCCCGAATTATACTACACAATGAGTTTTCATGATGTTGATTATATACCTTATCCACTAAAAGGTTTTGAAACAGAAATAAGCTTCTCAAAAAAAGGATTCAACCAGATGGTCAATGTGTGGGAGCTCAATGTCCTGACCGGTAACTATTGGCAAATTTTCCCAAAAACATACTTCAGCGTTAATACTGCAGCCAATTTAAAACTGCCTTTCCAGCAACCTTTTATTAATAGCCGTTTGTTGGGGTATAATCAATTGGCCATGCAAGGTTATGAATACTATGTTGTAGACGGAGTAGCCGGCGGCTGTTTAAAAACTACCATTTCGAAAGAGCTTTTTAAATTCAAAATTCCTTTCTCCATTTCAAAACATCAAAGCATTAATTATATTCCTTTCCGCATCTACGGAAAAATTTACGGCAATACCGGTTACGTTTACAATCCTCAACCCGGCCCCAATCCTCTCACGAATCGAATGTTATATTCCGGCGGATTGGGTCTCGACATCATCACTCTTTACGACATAAATATCAGGCTTGAATGGAGTTTCAACCAGATAGGGCAAAACGGTTTATATTTACACAAGAAGACCAATTTTTAAAAATTAATGAAAGTAGCCATTTACAGTCGTGTAATGGATGAAAATCAACGGCAGGATATTGAGCTATTTTTCGATGAACTAAAAAATCAAAAACTTCAACCCCTCATTTTCCACACCTACTTTGAACAGATAAAAAATACAATTGCATTACCATCGAATGCAGAAGTATTTGATTCCCCGGAGCATCTCAACAGTGAAATTCAAGCCATCATCAGTCTTGGTGGCGATGGCACTTTGCTTGATACAGTTACTCTTGTTCGCAGCCATAATCTTCCGGTGATGGGTATCAATTTTGGTCGCCTCGGTTTTTTAGCAAGCATTGGCCGTGCTGAAGTAAAAACCGCAATAAAATCGCTGGTCAATCATTCATTTGTTGTTGACAAACGTACTCTCATTCATCTTGATTCAAATCTTCCGCTGTTTGGCGATGTGCCATATGGCCTCAACGAGTTTGCAATTCATAAACAGGACATCGCTCCGATGATCAAAATTCACACTTACCTGAATGGCGAGTTCTTAAATA
>DASYSW010000684.1:0-8552 GCA_036002905.1 Chitinophagaceae bacterium | reverse complement strand
CGGGGTAGTAGTTACGCTCGCGCATAACTTTTTTACCGTTGAGAACTTTATACACTTTTTCTACGGGGAGGAAAACCTGTTTAACCACTTCACTCCATCCGCCACGTGAAATTTCTTTGTCAAGATACTCTTTCACCTTGCGTTCTTTGCCGCTAACCACACGCAATACATACCATTTGGTTTCCTGGTGTTCGGCAGTACTTTGAGTATTTGTAGCTCCTTCCATTTTTAAAAAAAGAATTTATATACTTGTTTTAAAACATTACCAGTTGCAAAGTCCATCACCCATACCAAAGCGGTGATCACCAATGTTGCAGCCAGCACGATCATTGTGGATTGTTGTAGCTGTGCCCAGGTAGGCCAGGTTACTTTTTCCATCAACTCCTTATAGCTCTCTCTAAAATAAGTTGAGATCTTATTCATGTTTCCAATTTCGATTTATAAGCACGGGCAGAGAGATTCGAACTCCCATCAACGGTTTTGGAGACCGCTATTCTGCCATTGAACTATGCCCGTAAGAAAGCTAAAAGCTATCCCGGTATTGGAACAGCTTTTAGAAATATGTCACAAAGATAAAAATCTTTTACTAAGCCCAGGGGTCGAAACCTGACGCTTACTTCAAGATTTCAGTTACCTGTCCTGCACCTACGGTACGGCCACCTTCGCGAATAGCGAACTTCAGACCTTTTTCCATGGCTATCGGCTGGATCAATTTTACAGTCAATGCTGTATTATCTCCAGGCATAACCATTTCAGTCCCTGAAGGTAATTCTACTTCGCCGGTTACATCCGTGGTGCGGAAATAGAATTGAGGACGATATTTGTTAAAGAATGGAGTATGACGCCCACCTTCCTCTTTACTTAGTACATACACTTCGCATTTGAAATCTGTGTGCGGCGTAATGGAACCTGGTTTACAAATAACCATACCCCTGCGGATATCTTTCTTTTCAATACCACGAAGCAGCAAGCCTGCATTATCACCAGCTTCACCTTCGTCAAGGATCTTGCGGAACATTTCAACACCCGTCACAGTTGAACTTAGGGGCTGAGGAATCAGGCCAACTATTTCAACACCTTCACCAGTCTTTACTTTTCCTCTTTCAATACGGCCTGTAGCCACCGTACCACGACCGGTAATCGAAAACACATCTTCAACAGACATCAGGAATGGCTGATCAACAGGACGAGGAGGCAGTGGAATATAATCATCCACGGCAGCCATCAATTCTTCAACAGCTTTTACCCATTTTTCTTCGCCCGCCAAAGCACCCGTAGCCGAACCTTTAATGATAGGAGTATTATCACCATCAAAACCGTAAAAGTTAAGAAGGTCACGAATTTCCATTTCAACCAGTTCAAGCAATTCAGGATCATCAACAAGGTCAACTTTGTTCATGAATACAACCATGCGTGGAACACCTACCTGGCGAGCCAAAAGAATGTGTTCCTTTGTCTGGGGCATTGGACCATCAGTAGCAGCTACCACGAGGATAGCACCATCCATCTGCGCAGCACCAGTGATCATGTTCTTTACATAATCGGCGTGACCAGGACAGTCAACGTGAGCATAGTGGCGATTGGCTGTTTGGTATTCAACGTGAGCCGTGTTGATCGTGATACCACGTTCTTTTTCCTCAGGAGCGGCATCAATTTCATCGTATTTCTTAGCTTCTGCCAAACCTTTCTTTGCAAGTATAGTTGTAATAGCAGCGGTCAAAGTTGTTTTACCGTGGTCAATGTGACCAATCGTTCCCACATTCAGATGCGGTTTGTCCCTTTTAAAGGTCTCTTTAGTTGCCATTGTATTCCGTTTTAAGGTTGTTTTTTACAAATTTAAATTTATTGTTACGGGCAATCCCGAACCTTCGGGACTACTATTTAGCTGTTCTCGCGTCGCACTCTTGCATTTCCTCTTCAAGCTCCAGGCTATCAGAGCCGTTGATGAGAATTGAACTCACGACCTCTTCCTTACCAAGGAAGTGCTCTACCACTGAGCTACAACGGCTTTTAGAGTCATTGAGTCAGCGGGTCATTGGTCAAAATTCTATTACTGACTTAATGACTAATGACATTTTTCTGAGCGGAAGACGAGGTTCGAACCCGCGACCTACAGCTTGGAAGGCTGTCGCTCTACCAACTGAGCTACTTCCGCATTGCATCCGCCAAGGCTCGCGACGCCGCTAAAGCTTTAGCGTACGCAGTTAGCGTGGCGGAAAGTAATTTAAGAGCTTTTTTATTAATACCCAGCCTTCGTTGACACTTCGGCCGGCACTGTGGGCAAGGATGGATTCGAACCACCGAACTCGTAAGAGGGCAGATTTACAGTCTGCTGCCGTTGGCCACTTGGCTACTTGCCCTTTTCGATTCACATTTATGATTCCTGGTTTTTGGATTTTCTGATTAAGCGGAAAATCCGCAATGTAAAATCAAAAATCAATTCGAGCCACTTGTCGGAATCGAACCAACGACCTACTGATTACAAATCAGTTGCTCTACCAGCTGAGCTAAAGTGGCATTTAGTTCAAATGTCCGCCCCTGGTTCAAGCTGCAGCGGGTAAGACAATAAAGAACTACCCCCAAATTTTGGGAAGGCAAAGGTAAAGGAATTTGCGAATTGAAAAATATTTTGAAGAATTTTTTATCCTGAAAATCAAAAGAAAAAGACCTCCGAAGAGGTCTTAAAAAAATTGAATTAGAAGTTACGCGGCTTGTTTTTGTTTTTTTCTTTTTATCTGGTTTACGATTGATTCAAATGCGTCATCAAATGACTGTTCAAATGATTTGCTGGTTGATTTTACAAACAGTTGGTGCCTCGGTATCTGTATCCTGATCTCTGCGATTTTGTCTTTGATCTTATGCACTACATTGTCAAGTTTCAGAAACACATCTACCTTAATGATGCGGTCATGAAAGGTGTTTAGCTTCCCCATTTTTTGATTAATGTGTTTTACCAACTTATTATCCGCATCAAAATGTACTGTTTGGATGTTAACGTTCATGGTAATCGCATTTTAACAGTGAAACAATAAATAAAGAACTTTTAAGGAGTTTGAATTTCCTTTCATAAGGTCCTGGTTTTAGTTCCTTATGAAGTTACCACCAATCGCCTTTTTTTCCAAATAACCAGGCCATATTTATTACCTCATTGTTGTCATTTTTTGTCAAAAAATTCAGGCTTTTGGATGAGCCTTTTTGTACACATTTTTTAGCTTTTCGATGGTGTTGTGCGTATACACTTGTGTTGCAGCCAGGCTGCTATGGCCAAGGAGTTCCTTTATGGCGTTCAGGTCCGCACCTTTATTTGAAAGATGGGTGGCAAAACTATGCCTCAGAACATGCGGGCTCTTCTTATTGAGTGTTTTGACTTCGCTGGTGAGAAATGATTTTACCAGTAAGTAGGGATACTTTGAATACATCTTTTTGCCCTTTTCGGTCACTAACAAGGCATTGTCGGTCGACTCAAACTCCCTTTTCTTGTGCTGGAGGTAATCTTTTATCATTGCGGCAATCCCCGGGCTTATAGGTATGATCCGCTCTTTATTTCCCTTACCCAGCACCTTGATTTGCTTCCTGTCAAAATCAACGTGGCTTTCTTTGAGATTTACCAGCTCACTTAAACGCACGCCCGTCGTGTAAAAGAGCGTGATCAGCATTTTAGTGTTGAGGCTTTTCCAGTCCTCGGTATTTTTTAAGGCCGCTATCAATTTCTCCGCGTCCCCTTCATGGATAAAATCGGGTAGCCTTTTGCTGTTTTTTGGTGTGACGATTCGCGTCATCGGAGTTTGGTCCAGGACACTCGTCTTTACCAGGTATTTAAAAAATGACTTGAGTGACGATATTTTACGATTAATCGTTCTTGAACTGATATCATTTTCTTTAATTGACGCAAGCCAGCTCCGTACGTGATTATGCCCGATCGCAGTCAATGCAACTTCTTCAAATTGTATTTGCAGAAATTCAAGAAACTGAAGAAGGTCGTCATGATACGAGCGAATGGTGTACGCAGAGTATCTCTTCTGATACTTGAGATAATCAAGAAATGACTGGATGGAGTCCCGGGACGATTGAGGCATATTATTTTACAGGCTCGTATAAAAAAGATAGCTGCAAAGCTATAAACTTTGCAGCTATCTGATATCTGTTAATCTATTTTCGGGATCAGCCTTCTATCTTTCCGCTGGCGATCTTTTGTTTATAGACTGCCCTCAACACCTGGTTGCGACGTCTTACCGAGGGCTTTGTATAGCTCTGGCGCTCGCGCAGCTGAAGCAATACCTTCGACTTCTCAAACTTCTTTTTATACTTTTTGAGTGCTTTGTCTATGTTTTCGCAATCTTTCGAATCGATGATCAGCATAAATTTTTATATACCTCCTCAGGTACTTTTAGGGGAGGCAAAGATAAAGGGTTCGGTCCAAAAACAGAAATCCGAATTTGTCTGATTGCGCGCCTTTGGAGAGATTTGCGATATGTTTACTGGAATTATAGAAACAACCGGCTTTATAAAAAATATATCTGTCAATGGAACTAACCGGTCTTTTTGGATAGAATCCCCCATTTCACAACAACTGAGGGTCGATCAAAGCGTAAGTCATAGCGGCATTTGCCTGACGGTGGAGGAAATGAATCATAACAGCCATAAAGTGACCGCCATCGAGGAAACCGCGTTAAAAACAAATGTTGCCGAATGGAAAATTGGCGACATAATAAACCTGGAACGCAGCCTTAAACTTGAATCGCGCCTCGACGGACACTTTGTGCAGGGTCATGTGGATGCTATCGCTATTTGCACTGATATAAAGGAAAAAGGCGGCAGCTGGGAATATCAATTTCGCTTCCCGAAAAAATTTTCAGACTTGATCATTGAAAAAGGGTCGATTTGCGTCAATGGGATCAGCCTGACCGCCTTTGATGTAAAAAAGAAGAGTTTTAAGGTTGCTATCATTCCATACACGTACGAACATACCAACATTAAAACAGTTCAAAAGGGCGACCCGGTGAACCTTGAATTCGACCTGATCGGGAAATACATAATAGGAAAAGTACGCACAAAATAAGCGGCCTTTTACCTTTTATTCCATTCTTCGCCGGTATATCTTTATCGCTAAGAACCAATATCTAAGAACAACCATGTCCATGAAAGCCACGACTGTGACCAGGTCGTATTATCCTGCTCTTGATGGCCTCAGGGGATTTGCCATCCTTGGCGTTCTGCTACAACATAACTTTTCTTTCTTGCCGGTTCCCAGGTTTGGATGGGTTGGTGTTGATCTTTTTTTTGTGCTCTCAGGATTTTTGATCACCGACATTCTCTTAAAGACTAAAGAACAAAAAAATTTTCTTCCCAATTTTTACATTCGGCGAATGCTTCGCATTTTCCCACTTTATTACGGTTCCCTGATTTTATTTTTTTCGCTGGCCCCATTAATAAGCCAATTTAAAGATCAGTATAGCTATTATTCCGCCAACCAGGGCATGTTATGGATGCATCTTCAAAATTGGCTGTATATCGCCAAACCTAAGCTTGACAACCATACCGTCTTCAGCCATTTCTGGTCGCTTTCGGTAGAAGAGCAGTTCTATTTAGTATGGCCGTTGATGATACTTGGCTGTAATAAGGCAAAAAGATTAGTGGTTTTGATTTACGTCGCGCTTTTAGGGAGCATCCTGTTTCGTTTCACGACATGGTCATATCTTGGAAATGGCGACACGAATTTCCTCTTACAATATATGACGCGCATAGACGGACTTTGCGTTGGAAGCTTAATTGCCGTTTGGCGAACTAACTCCGAACAAGCGGGGACGAAGAAAGTGGTTCGCCTTGGGATCACATTCATCAGCCTTCACGCTGTTGCATTCATAGCTTCAAAGACAATATTTCCAGGCGTCCCTCACTTCACAATTTTCGGTTATTCAACAATCGCAGTGTGTTTTGGTCTCTTGCTCAATTTCCTTATGGAAAAAAGAAACAGGCTGACGAAGTTTTTATTTGAGAATAGACCAATAAAGGGCCTTGGAAAGATATCCTATGGAGTTTATATTTATCACTGGCCGATTTTTGTACTTTTCAAGGTTTTCGTTGCAGACCGCATTTTACAAATGGGATTGTTGGAAAACATTATCATTTCAATTGGTGCTACGTCCCTGGCTGTGCTTGTCAGTACACTCAGCTATAATCTTTTTGAAAGGAAGATACTGGCCCTTAGGGACGTTCTTACAACCGAAAATCTCGTAAAACGTTTGCGACAAAAATTACTTCCGCTTTATAAATCCGCCTCGATAAAGTAATTAAATTAATGCCGGCGAGGAACATCTGCAGCAATTCGTAATTTTCTTTTCAACACAACCAGACTTTAATATTCATCTAAATTTGCCTGCAATGAACACGCAGCTGCCACAACATCAAAAAACAACTGCCAGATTCTTGTTTTTCTCTTATTTGCCCCTTGTCGTGCTTTTATCAATTTGGATAATCATGCAAGCGATACTCTTTTACCGTTTTGGATTAGTTACCGATTTTGAAGCAGCGAAATATATCTATGAGGCAAATTACTTTTTAGCGAACCACACGGTCAGCACGTCGAATTATTGGTTATACTCAGTACAAATTTTTTTGATAACCGCCGCTATAAAATTAAGAACAGGTCTTCTTTCGGTTGCATTTGTCCAATTATGTTTCAATGCCTGGGCAACCTATTCATTGTACAAATTCATCGATGATATCAGCAATCGGCAAACCGCCTTTATCATTACCTTATTGTTCATTGTAAACTACCCTTTGCAGACATTTAATACTTCTTTGCAGACGGAATCATTATTCTATAGCCTCACGATTTTGTTTAGTTGCTTTCTTTTAAAATTGAAAACCATAAGTGCCGGAGGCCTACTCAAGGTCATTTTATTTTTACTCCTGATTTCATTTACGAGGCCAACTGGGGTTCTTTTTGTTCCGTGCACCTTCCTGTATTTGTTCTTTCGATTTTTCAAACCGTTTTCAGCGCTTGTCAAGACCATTATCACAATAGCAGTAAGTATCGGCTTCCTTTTTTTTCTAAATGCCGCATTGGGTAGTGGTGGTGGTTTAGATTTTATGCTGCCATTCAGGGATGAAAGGATTATTTGCGGAGTACCGACACTGCCAGGCTTTATTGACATCAAAACGACGGACAATCCCAATTCTGTTTTTGGACTTTTGTATTACCTCAGACACAACACGGGGCAATTTATGCGGCTTGCTTTATTACGCTCCAAAGCTTTTTTTGGACTTACAAGGTCTTACTACAGCTTAGCCCATAATTTCTATTTGTGTGTCTATTTTTATCCTTTTTATGTCCTTGTTATTCTCAGTTGGAGAAGTTGGTTTAGAAAAAATAAATTCCTGCTGCTCTATTGTATTTCTGTGATCGCGATTAACTGGATAACAGTGATACTAACCTGCGACGATTGGCATAACCGTTTCTTTTTAAGCATCACTCCTTATATTTATATATTAGCAGCCCCCACCTTGCAGAAACTGACAGGTAAATTAAACATTGATGGAAAAAAACAAATTGCTTAATCCCGATCTATTTTTGACACAAACCAAACATGATCTTACCCGGCAATTTTATTCCAACAAACCTATCCGGCATTTAGTAATTGATAACTTCCTTGATAAAGATTTTGCATATACAATTTCTGTTCATTTCCCCGCGGTAAAAGAAATGAAAACGCATTATCATGGCATCAATGAAAAAAAATCGGAACATTCGGATTTCAGCAACCTTGATATTGCATTTTCCCGGTTGCATGAAGAACTTTCTTCCCGTTATTTCACTGAATGGCTAACAGACGTGACGTCGATACAAGACCTTGAAACCATTGACGACCGGTTAGGTTACGGGCTACACCAGGGCGCAAATAATAGTTTTCTCGATATTCATATTGATTACAATCTGCACCCGGTTAAAAAAAGATATCGCAAACTGAATTTCATTTTATTTTTCAATGAAAAGTGGGAGAATAGCTGGGGAGGACATCTCGAATTGTGGGATGAGAAGGTTCAAAATTGCATACAGAGTATATCACCCATTTTCAACCGCTGTGTAATCTTTGAGTGTTCAGACATTTCTTACCATGGTTACAGCCGCATCATTGTTCCAAGTGACATCACAAGGAAATCATATTACCAATATTATTTTATCCCCGCAGAAAACGATATTTCGTTTCACGACACCATTTTTAAACCCCGGCCGGAGGAGTCAGCAATAAAAAAATTGCTGACACCAACTAAAGACTTCTTAAAAAATTCGGCAAAGAAACTCCTCTTGAAATTGGGGCTCAAAAATTTTCTCGAATGATTCCTGTCCCAGGTTAACGACGAGATGCATTACAAAATCTATACTGAACTTGATTATCGCATCAGGTACATTTTTCCATAGCCCTTGTTAAAGTATTTGTCAGTATTGTCATCGCTGGCCTTGTACTTGTCAAGTGATTTGCCATTCAGGTTTGTCACTACACGGTATAGATAGATACCATTGGCTAACTTTTGTCCATACTGGTCAGTCC
>DASYSW010000683.1:0-4482 GCA_036002905.1 Chitinophagaceae bacterium | reverse complement strand
AAGCACAAAGCGACATGGGGATAAAATTGAGATTAAGGTTGCCGATAACGGCGATGGGATCCCTCAAAATGTTGTTGATAAGATATTTCAGCCATTCTTTACGACGAAACCGACGGGACAGGGAACAGGATTGGGCTTGTCGCTGGCGTATGATATTGTGAAAGCACATGGGGGTGAAATAAAGGTGGATACAAAAGAATATGAAGGGACGGGTTTTACAATCACATTGCCGGTATAGACTTATATTAGAGCTGCATATTGAAATCCGGACCCATGGCCATTTGACAAGGATGGCCAGGTATTGCGTGGGTAGCGCTGATGAACTAAGACCAACGTCATGAAATGGATCAAAGCGTTTTTTTGAATTTACTTGCGATTCCTGTGGCATTTGCTGATGCAGGTGTAAAAGACAGCTTGACAAGCAAACTGGAGTCGAGCAGGCCGGACAGTAATCGTGTAAACTTATTGATCGCCGTCGCGGAACATTATAACGACGATAAGCCTGATAGTGTGATTTTGCTATCAAAACAAGGCCTGGAACTTGCCCGGGAACTTCATTACACCAAAGGCGAGGTACGATTCCGCAGAAAATATTGGATAAAATCTTTCAACCTTTCTTCACGTCGAAACCGGCGGGGCAGGTAACAGGATTGGGTCTGTCTTTAGCTTATGATATTATCAAAGCACATGGCGGTGAAATAAAAGTTGAGACGAAGGACGACGAGGGGAGTGAATTCATTATTCAATTGCCCGTCTGAAGGAAAGATTAACCGGGTGAAAGGATTACACAGCTTTATGGCCGAGTTAAATTAAAAGGGCATAACGGAGAAAATTTGAAGTTCAGTTTTTGGGAAAGGATTTCAGGAAGTAATTATCAGCCCACGCTACTTGCAAATCCGTGAAATCTATAAATCAATGCGAATCCATGATTCAGACCATTCAACTTTCCGTATCTTGATTAAGGAATTAAAGACGCGTTTATTTTTAAATCCTTACCAGGAATATGATAAAAATATTACTAACCGGTCTTGTTATCGTTTTCGCAATTCGGGCCGGCTTTTGCCAGGATCTACAAAACAAATATATCGATAGCCTTCAGCATGAACTAACCGTTGCAGACAATGATACAATGCGGTTTATCCTCTTCGGCAGAATTGCAGATGTATATTCCGAAATAAATCCTGACAGTGCATTTTATTATGCGGAAAAAGTAATTCCCTATACAAAGAAACTGCAGCTTAAGCTAGAAGAGGCAACCGCTCTCGCTGTAATGGGTTATGCCCAGATCAACCTGGGTAATTATCCACGATCGCTGGAATATCTTTTGTCTGCCATCGAGATGACATCGGATTTCTCCAGCGAAAAAAGAGTAGTCCCGTCAAATTATCCTTCTATCGATGAATTCACTGACCGTTCAGGATCCCCAAGGATGCAGCGCCTTACAAAGCTCAGCAGGATCTACCAGGACGCCGGCATTCTTTATGGTAACCTGGGTAACTATGAAAGAGCATTGTACTATTATAAAACCGCTTTGCCGCTAGCGGAGGAATCGCAAGACCTGAAATTGGTCAGCATAACGTATAGCACGTTAGGCCGGGCTTATCTCTCGTTAAAACATGTTGACTCATCATTATTCTGTCTTCAGAAAGCTTACGACATTGCGGTCAAGTCTGGCTACAACAGGTATGTGGGAAGTATTTTATTGAATACTGGCCGGGTATATTTAGCCAAAGGACAAGTTAGCACCGCAATGGATTTCTTTCGAAGAGCTATTGAGGAAAGTGAGCGACACTATTATTTCAGAGGAGTAGCCGCGGGTAATCTCTACCTTGCCGAATCTTTCCAGGAAACAGGTCACCCCGACTCTGCACTTTTTTATTTGCGAAGCGCACTTCCGGTTGCCGAATATTTAAATGCTCCTGACTTATTTCAAAGAACCTATACAGCGCTGGCAAAATATTACCAGTCTGTGAAAAACAATGACAGTGCAGTAAAATACCAATCCCTGATCATTAAGATCAACGACAGCCTGTTCAATCGAAAACAGATGCAGCAGTTTCAAAATATCGACTTCGATGCAATGCAACGCAAACAACAGATCGAGGCTGCAAAGACAGCGTACAAGAATAAAGTGACACAGTATGGCCTCATCGGGGGGTTGACCGTTTTTCTTTTGATCGCCTTTATCCTTTATCGCAATAACAGGCAAAAGCAAAAGGCGAATAGAGTGCTGGAAGAAACGCTGATGAATTTAAAAACGACCCAGGCCCAACTTATTCATTCTGAAAAAATGGCTAGTCTTGGTGAATTGACGGCTGGCATTGCCCATGAAATACAAAACCCGCTGAATTTCGTCAATAATTTTTCTGATGTCAACAAAGAGCTTGTTGATGACGCCCGGCGGGAAATGGAAAAAGGAAATATCACTGAAGCCAGGTCAATCCTCAAGGACATAAAGGAAAACGAGGAAAAGATCATTCATCATGGAAAACGAGCCGACGCTATCGTGAAAGGCATGATGCAGCATTCCCATACAAACGCAGGGCGAAAAGAGCTAAGAGACATCAATGCATTGGCCGATGAGTATGTCAGGTTGAGCTATCACGGTATGCGGGCAAAGGATAATTCTTTTAAGGCAAAGCTTGAAACGGAGTTTGACAGTAGTATCAGCAAAATTGAAATAATACCACAGGAAATAGGCAAAGTGATCGTTAACGTTGCCAATAATGCCTTCTACGCGGTGACCGAAAGACAAAAGCAAAACATAAGCGGGTATGAACCAACAGTCATTTTAAACACATCAAAAGAGAATGGCAAAATTGAGATCAAAGTGCAGGATAATGGAAATGGCATGCCGCAAAAAATATTGGATAAGATCTTTCAGCCATTTTTTACTACAAAGCCAACGGGGCAGGGAACAGGATTGGGTTTGTCGCTGGCGTATGATATTGTAAAGGCACATGGTGGTGACATAAAAGTACAGTCAAAGGAAGGAGAAGGAAGTGAATTTATTGTTCAGTTACCTATTTCTAAACCCACGCATGATTAATCGTTATTTGAAGAGTTGTATATTGATCATGCTTCCTTTTTTTACGGGAGCACAGGCTATAAATATTGACAGTCTCGTTCAGCTATCAAACATTGCGCAAAATGATACCATTAAATTGATACGGGTGAGAACTATTGCCCGGAGTTATGCTGAATTAAATCCTGACAGTGCTTATCATTATTCTGAAGCATCACTGAAACTTGCCCGGAAGTTGAAACTGAAATTAGATGAGGGAAGCGCGTTACAGGAAATAGCATATGCCTATCTCAACAAGGGCAATTATCCAAGGTCTTTGCAAATTTTCTTATCAGCATTGGTCATCATTGGAGATTCCAAAACTGAACAAAATGTATTGGTAGGAAAATTTCCGGGAGACGACGCGCTATTCTATCGCACGGCGACTCCGCATTTGCAGCGACTTAGCGGGATAGCTTTCATTCAGCAAAATCTCGGGATCTTATATGCTAACTCAAACAATTATGAAAAGGCCTGGTACCATCATTTGTTGGCCAGGGAATTGGCTGATCAATCTGGCAATATAATCGTGCGGAGCATTGTCAACCAGACGATAAATCGTATTTATCTGCACCTGAAAAAAAACGACTCCGCTCTTATCAGTATAAAGCTGTCATACGACCTGGCAATGCAATCCGGATACAAGAAATACCTGGGAAGCATTCTTTTAAATACAGGACGCACTTATGCAGCAATGGGAAAGACGGAGTTAGCCAATGATTATTACAGAAAATCGTTGGTGGCAAGTGTCGGGCAAGGTTATTTCAGAGGGGTCGTAGCAAGTAACCTGTTACTTGCGGACTATTACACAGGCATTGGCAAAAAAGATTCTGCCTTTCGATATATAAAGGAAGGGCTTTCAGCAGCGCTGTATATGAATGCCCCGGATCTGTTGTTGCGCGCAGACACTGCACTCAGTGGTTATTATCGTTCTGTTGGCAATAATGACAGCACTGTAAAATACCAGGGTCTCATCATTAAAATCAAGGACAGTCTGTTCAATGACAAGCAGGCGCAGCAATTTCAGAATATTGATTTTGATGAACAGCAACGCCATCAACAGATTGAAACGGCCAAAAAAGAGTACCAGGCTAAATGGAGAATGTATTCATTGCTGGCGGGGCTTTTGGTCTTTTTATTCATTGCTCTCCTGTTATGGCGAAACAGCCGGCAGCGGGAAAAAGCGAACTTACTTCTTTCAAAACAAAAAAACGAACTGGAATCGGCACTGTTAAGTTTAAAAGAAACGCAGAAACAGCTTATTCAATCAGAAAAGATGGCATCATTGGGTGAATTGACTGCCGGCATTGCACATGAAATTCAAAATCCCCTGAACTTCGTTAATAATTTCTCGGATGTAAATAAAGAATTGGTTGATGAGCTAAAAACAGAGCTGTCATCAGGCAATATGCAATCGG
>DASYSW010000682.1:0-2464 GCA_036002905.1 Chitinophagaceae bacterium | reverse complement strand
AAAGATCACGATGACGCCAGCAACGCAGCAAACACATGGAATTTTAAAGGAACCACTTATACAGCGGCAACAGTCATGTATGTAAATGGAGGTAGTGCCTCCAACCTATCGGCCGGCGCAACCGGAGCAACCGCCACTTCTGCTGATGGCTTAACCTTTGCGTTTGTAACGCCACCTACAAGCAGTGGCCAAATGTTGATCACTGACAGCGGTGACCCAAATACGGTAATGGTGTCAACTTCAAATCTTTCAGGAACGAATACAACATTTTATCTCAACGAGGAAACAAATGTTATGGCAAATGTTACCATCAATAATGGTAAGATAAGCGTAAGTTTTCCCGGAACTATCTGGCTCCACAACCTGTCAAATTCTTCCGATAGTGCACAGTTATCGGTGGGAACGATCACGCAACAATAACGGTCAGTAATTTAACTCTCGATAATTAGCCCATGGCCCTTCAAAAGTCATGGGCTTAAAATTTTTTGCCTGTATTACGATGTAACAGGCAGCCGAAAATCTATTAAGCTACTATTGCCTGGCACAATTGTACGCCCTTAGCGCTAATCAATAAGTAAAAAATCGCCGCAAAGACGAGAAGGCGCCAGGTTGCGCGAAATCTTGGTGCTACTTTGTGTATTCGTGCCTTAGTGGCAATCCCGTCGCTTTAATGGCCGGATTGAGGGTGGTATCTATACATGTAATCACGCAACGATTTCCCTGCATTCTTTAACATTTCCTAAAATCACTTGAAGCATGACGAATCATCGTCCATACCCTTCAATTTGACTTTTGAATTTTTCAGTTTTGAATTTGACCCCCGCTTATCCAAAACCTCTCCTTTTTCTGATTTTATTTCCAGAACTTCTGTGCACTATTTCCAACTAACAGCATAATTCTTAAAAGCTAAGCCATGATAAAAAATTACCTGCTGATTGCATACCGCAATTTCAAGCGTCAAAAACTTTTTTCACTCCTGAATATTTTTGGTCTTGCTCTTGGCCTTGGCAGCGCGATCCTGATCTTTCTATACGTAAGTGATGAGTTGCGATACGATGTGATGCATCCGAATTATAAAAATTCATACCGTATAGGAAGCACATTCACCAACGGCGAAGGGCAAACGTTCGATAATACTGAAGTCCCCGGCTTTTTTGTAAAATATTTAAAAGATAACCGAAGTGAAATACTACATGCATCCCGCATTGCTTATATCGGCTATCCAACTTCGCTGAACTATAAGGCAAAGGACAAAATCATTCTCACTGAAGATATAAGATGGGCTGAACCTAATTTTCCGGATGTACTATCATTTGACCTCCTGGAAGGCAGCCGTCAAAAAATGTTTGAAAACGCAAACTCGATGGTGATGAGCCAGGAGGGAGCAAAAAGATTATTCGGCAAGGAGGACCCGATCGGAAAGATCATTTCAGTAAAGCACAGGTGGGCAACAAATGACCAGGAGATCGATGTAATCGTTACTGGTGTCTACAAAGACTATCCTTCCAATTCTCATTTTAAGCCTAAGTATATTTTGAATATAAATGCATTCAAAACCATTTATGGCAACGACTTTGATTTTTATATGCAAGGAACTTCCTTTGATCAACGCCGGAACCTGGGCTTCTTTCAATGCTATATTACTTTAAAGCCGGGCGCCGATCTAAAACCTATCAACGGAGCGCTTAACAAATTAGCCGATCAGCTGATCCATTCTGATTCTGGTTCCGTTGCTAATGGCTGGAAGATGTCTGCCTTTCTGACCAAAATGACCGATCTGCATTTCGATAAGAAAAATCTTTGGGAAGACACGAATGTGAGAGGCGATAGAACCTATCTCACCATCTTCAGCATTATCGCAGTGCTCATTATGTTCATTGCGTGCATTAATTATATGAACCTAGCAACAGCACGTTCGGTAAAAAGAGGTAAGGAAGTTGGACTTCGGAAAACATTTGGGAGCAATCGCAGTGGAATTGCCAAACAATTTTTCCTTGAATCTTTTTTGATGATCCTGGCTTCTCTCCTGTTGGCGATTTTACTCGACATTTTACTCCTTCATCCTTTCAATCAACTCGCGCATAAAACGTTTACCATTGCCTCACTGATCAATCCTGTAATGATCGCCATTGTTGCGGGCATTATCTTATTCATGGGATTCGTCTCCGGTTTATATCCCGCATTTTATCTGTCTGCATTCCAGCCGGTGGAAGTCTTAAAAGGACAAGTTGCAAAAGGCAAAGGCGCAGAGTTCTTCCGCAAGAGTTTGGTCACGGTGCAGTATACTGTTGCATTGGTGCTTATTATTTGCACATTTATCGTGATAAAGCAAATGGAGCAATTAAAGACGACCAAACTAAATGAGCAGGGTGACCAAATATTGTCGATCCGTTTTGGCGGCATAGCACAACAGGACCGCTTTGCAGAATTCAAACGTTCCGTTTTAGAAGATCCCCAGATTCAG
>DASYSW010000681.1:0-14995 GCA_036002905.1 Chitinophagaceae bacterium | reverse complement strand
ATACATCGAGCATGTAAAAGTCCCGACTTATCGGGACTTTCTTTTTTTAACTGTATGGATAAGCTGCAGCCATCAATCATCAGCACCATTATCTTACTTTTGCAGCTTATCATGGCCATTCATTATGATGCATACGAAACGGTAGTAGGACTGGAGGTTCATGCTCAATTATTGACCAAAAGCAAGTTGTTTTGCGGTGACAGTTCTGCGTTTGGCGCGTTGCCTAATACCCATGTAAGCACCATTACTCTCGCACATCCCGGCACCTTGCCGAAAATGAACAAGAAGGCTATCGAGTTTGCTATAAAAATGGGTCTTGCCTGTCATTCTGAGATCGTGAAAGAAAACTATTTTGCGAGAAAAAACTATTTCTATCCTGATCTTCCGAAAGGATACCAGCTTTCCCAGCACACAACTCCTATTTGCAAATCCGGCTATATTACTATTAAACTAAACGATGTTGAAAAAAACATCCGGTTGAACAGGATACATATTGAAGAGGACGCGGGTAAAAGTCTGCATGACGTTGATCCTGAAAACACGGCCATTGATTTTAATCGTGCCGGCGTTTCCCTGGTTGAGATTGTTAGTGAGCCGGACATCCGTAGCGGAGAAGAAGCCTATGCCTACTTATCTGAACTACGCAAACTGGTTCGCTATCTTGAAATATGCGATGGCAATATGGAAGAAGGAAGCCTTCGGTGTGATGCAAATATTTCAGTAAGAAAAAAAGGCGATATAAAACTGGGTACAAAGGCCGAAGTAAAAAATCTTAACTCGATTCGTAACGTAAAACGAGCTGTCGAGTTTGAAAGCCGGCGAATGATCGGGATGCTTGAGCAAGGAGCAGAAATAATTCAGCAGACAAGGAGTTTTGATGCGGATAGTGGAACAACATTTTCCATTCGTGAAAAAGAAGATGCGGATGATTACAGGTATTTTGCCGACCCGGACCTTACAAAATTTTTTCTGACAGATGAATTTATTGCAAGTGTTCGGAAATCAATCCCTGAATTGCACAGGGAGCGTGCTGAAAGATATATCAGTAAGTACAAACTTTCGGAATATGACGCGGCCATTTTGACCGAAGAAAAAAGATTTGCCGATTATTTTGAAAAAGTAATAAGTACAGGGGTAAAATTTAAACCGGCAGCGAACTGGATGTTAGGGCCGGTCAAGTCATGGCTGAATGAAAATAATGAAGAGATAGATCGGTTTCCCGTTGCAGCGGAAAAATTAGCGAGTGTGATAGAATTGGTCGAACAAGGAAAATTGAGCTTTTCAATTGCCTCGACAAAACTTTTTAACGAATTACTTAAAGATTCCGCCAAAGAAGCAGCCGAAATTGCCGAAGAGAAAAATTGGTCGCTTGACACAAACGCCGATAATATTGAAAATTTGATCGAACAGGTATTAAATAAATTTCCTGAAAAAGTAAAAGAGTTTAAAAAGGGGAAGAAGGGTTTAATGGGCTTGTTTGTCGGTGAGGTCATAAAATTATCAAAGGGAAAGGCGGATCCTAAAATGACAAACGATATTTTATCAGAAAAACTAAAATCCTGAATAGACAATGCGAAAATTTTCTTTGGCTCTTGCTGTTTTGTTTTTTCTTGCGTGTAAACATGAAGCATCTAAACAATTTGAAATAAGCGGGCATCTCAAAAACAGCAACGGAAAGATGGTCTATCTGCAGGAAACCCCTCTCGGCTCCGGTGAAAGGATCATTGCCGATTCTTCCATTATTGGAAAAGATGGTTCTTATAGTGTAAAGGCAAAAGCTACCGAAGAATCTTTATTCAGTTTATTTTTCAAAGGTGATGTGTATCCCTTCGCGTATATCATAAATGATGTTGCGAAGATTGTTGTGAACGCCGACGCTGAAAGTCAAAACGATTATGAAGTAAAGGGTTCCGACGCAAGTAAATCGTTGAAAGAGTTTTCCGTAAAAGTATCGGGTAAATGGTCAGCATTATATGCGCTTGGTCACCAAATTGACAGCCTCATGAAGTCAGGAGCTGGTGATACCAGTAGCAGCGTGAGAAGCATCAACGAAGAGGGAGTGTCTCAATTAAACGATCTGAAGAGTTATGTGAGCGGATTTATCAAAAGTTCAAAGGATCCGATCACAAGTTCATGGGCCCTGAGCACGAATTCCCAGGTATTTTCTATGGATGATTACCAGGCATTGCTCCACGGAATTGTGACAAAATTCCCTGCGCACAAGGGTGTGGCCAAGATAAAAGAAATGAACGACCGGCAGGTTGCTCTTTCAAAACAGAAATCGCAGGCGATGGAGGAACCCGAGTGGACAAACAAACAAGCACCCGAGCTTTCACTGCCTGATATAAATGGAAAAACGATCACACTTAGTTCTTTTAAAGGGAAATATGTACTGGTAGATTTTTGGGCGAGCTGGTGTCTCCCTTGCCGAAAGGAAAATCCAAATGTTGTACAGGCCTATAACAAGTACAAAAGCAAAAATTTTACAGTACTCGGAGTTTCGTTGGATAAACAAAAGGACGATTGGTTGGGAGCAATCGAGGCAGACAAGCTTTCCTGGACACAAGTAAGTGATCTGCAGGAATGGAACAGCGCAGCAGTTTCAACATTTAATTTCAACGGGATACCTTTTAATGTTTTAGTTGACCCGGATGGAAAAATAATTGCACAAAGCCTGAGAGGGGATTCTCTTGAAAGGAAGCTGGAAGAAGTATTAAGATAATTAGAAAAGGCGAAACTCCCGTTGTGTCTTACCCCTTTATTCCTGCCCACCTCTTTATCACTAATGCATTTTTATTTAGGTGTCCTTTTTCTCGTTGAAGTTGATATTAAAATCGCAGGTAGCAATACGAGATTAGTTAGAGTGGCAGTGACCAGTGTTAATGATGTAAGCCATCCGAGGGCCTTTGTTCCGCCAAAACCACTAAAACAAAAGATGATGAAACCTGCGATGAGCACAAGACTCGTATAGATGATGCTGATCCCTGTGCTGTGTATGGTTTCGATGACAGTTGTTTTCAGGTCGTTCCCGTGCAACGGCAATTCCTGTTTATAGTTTACAAGAAAACGGATTGTAACGTCAATGGCAATCCCCAATGCGACACTAAAGATCAAAACTGTTGAAGGTTTTAGAGGAACACCGACCCAGCCCATCACACCCGCAGTAATAAGCAGCGGAATTACATTTGGAATAAGAGAGCAGATCAATATCCTGAAAGATTTAAAAAGATAAAGCATACACAAGGCGATCAATAAGAACGCCCACATGATGCTTTCCTTCAACCCATGAATGATGAAACTGCTTCCTTCGAGGAATGTGACGCTCGTGCCGGTGAGCATCACTTTATATTTTGCCGTGTCGTCAAATATTTCATTTGCTCTCGCCTCGATACTGTCAAGGATCTTCGGCAAACGTTTACTTCCGACATCAGCCATGTTAACACTGATACGGGCCTGTTGCTTCGCGCTGTCCATGAAGCTTGACACAAGTTTTGTAAACGAGTTCTTATTACCTGATGTATCTGTTTTAACATCGAGATATTCTTTGAGCGCAGGCAGATCTGAGGCGGTTGGCATTGTATAATTATTACTATCGCCGTCAAACAATGCCTGTTTGGCAAATTTCAACCCTTCAGTAATGCTCAGAGGCCTGGCAATATCGGGCAATGTTGATATGTACCGGGAAAGTGTATCTATCTTTTCAAGATTGGTGAAAATTTTTGAAACACCATATTTCCTTTTTGTATCTACAATGATTTCGAGCGGCATTACTCCCTTAAAATTCCTTTCAAAAAATTTGAGATCTGTGTAGATCTTATCAGATTTCGGGAGATCATCTACTATATAACCGACAGATTTTAATTTTAAAATACCTGCAACGGCGATCACAACGATAACAGAAGTGATAGCATAAATAAGTTTCCTGTGGTTCAATGACCAATATTCCAGCCTGTCAAGCCACCGGTTTAATGCAGGGTTTTCGAGATATTTTGTATGCCTCGACTTGGGTGAAGGCATATAGCTTAGCACGACAGGGATCAGGATCAGTGAAATAAAGAATAGGAGTATGATATTCGTTCCCGCAACTTCACCAAATTCTTTTAAAACGTCGCTGCGTGTAAGGGCAAATACAGCAAAGCCAATAGCCGCACTGAGATTGCAAAACAACGTCACGATTCCCATTCTGCCTACCATTTCTATCAACGCTGTTCGTTTTTCCCCGGTCTCATTGTATGAGGTGTGATACTTATTTAGAAAATAAATACAGTTAGGGATCCCAATTACGACGATCAGGGGTGGAATGAGAGCCGTGAGCAACGTGATCTTATAACCCAGTAAATGAATCGTGCCGAGACTCCATACAACACCAATGATCACTACTGCAAGAGATAAGAGCATGGTCCCGACCGATCGAAAAAATAAAAGCAGGATAAATGCCGAGAGAATCACCGATGCCAGTAAGAACAACCTCATTTCATTAGCGATCCTTGTGGCCATTTCGGTTCGTATGAGCGGCAGGCCGCTTAAATAAACCTGGAGGCCGTTGTTTTTCCCAAAGTCATTTGCCTGTGAGGTAATAGCCTCCACCACTCCAATTCTTTTTTTGGAGTTCATTACATTTTTATTGATACGAACTCCCATGAGCCATGCGCCGGTCCCCGGATTATACAGAATGGTTTTGTAGAAAGGAAGGCTTAAAAAAATATTTTTTGAACTGTCAATTTCACCCTGTGACAATGTTGTATCTCTGAAAATAGGTTGCGCCTTTAATTTTTCCGTTGCCGAATCTTTTATGAGATCGACAGCCGACGGTACGCTGATGATGTCTTCAACGCCATTAACGTTCTTTAATGCCTTTTGTAATGAGCTGTAACTATTGAAAGTTTTTTCCTGGAACAGGTTATCGGTTTGGATCCCGATCACAAGGAGATTACCATCTTCTCCAAATTTTTTCCTGAACTCCTGGTAGGTTCTGTATTTGGGGTGATCCGTCGGGATAGCTCTTGCGAATTCATAACTTAATTCAACTTTGCTGGCATGATAGGCCATGAATGACGTAAGTGCAATTAATATCAGTAAAAGGAGTAATCGATATTTAAGAATGAATTGACCTAATGATTGCCACATAGGGGACAAAGAAACGGAATAATGCTGGTTTATACTGTTTGTTAGATTTTATCTCCGTTCTCATTCAATAATAACCCTTACAAGCAACCACAACGATTCTCTATATTTGAAAAGTGAGAATATTTTTTGTCGTCGTAACCATTTGCCTGTTCACTGCAGCTTCGGCCCAAAATTCTTCGGTGCCGATCGGCGTTTGGAAGGAATACCTGCCTTACAATAGCGCGATCGATGTTGCAGCCGGTGACAATAAGATCTACTGCGCCACTCCATATAGTTTATTTACGGTTGATTTGGCTGATAATTCAATTGAAAGATTAAGCAAGATAACGGGGCTGTCAGAAACGGGTGTCAGCGTTATTAATTATGATGAAACCAGTCACAAGTTGTTCATTGCATATGCCAACAGCAACATTGACATCATCTATCGAAATGATATTTTTAATATTCCTGATATCAAAAGGGAAAATATCGCCGGCGATAAATCCATTTACAATATCTATTTATATAACAACAATTATTATCTGTCGACAGGCCTTGGCGTGATTGTGGTCGATGGAAGTCGTTTCGAAGTAAAAGAATCATGGTTTATTGGTAATGGCGGCAGTAATGTAAAAGTGAATGGTTTTACTTCGGACGGAATTTTTTTTTATGCGGCGACTAATGAAGGATTAAAACAAGCCGCCACTGGTTCGGCGAACCTTGGTGATTATCTCAATTGGCAATTGCTGAGCGGCGCGAACGGTTTATCGGCCGGGCCATGTCGAAACATTGTTACCGCCGGCAGTAAACCTGTCGCCTTAAAGGACGATTCTGTCTTTATTTTTAATGGTAATAATTGGGACTTGTTGTATAGCGATGGAAGCGCCATAACGGCCATCAATTCAACAGGGGGAAAAATTGCGGTTTGCCACCGACTTTCGGGACCCGTAAGCAAGGTCGTTATTATTAATACAGATGGTTCCGTCGAACGAACTATCCAGCAAAATGGCGTTACTCCTTTTCCGAAAAAAGCAATTTTATACAATGATAATTACTGGATCGCTGATCAGTTTAATTGTCTTTCAAGATTTTCCTCGGGACCTGAGGCCGAAGAGGTGTATAGTTTAAATTCTCCTGAGGGAATCGCGAGCGGTGAAATGGTTGAATACAACAACGTTTTCTATGCTACGGCAGGCGAGGTAGATGACTCCTGGAATTATCAGTACAACGGCAATGGAATTTATCGCTACAAAAATGGCGAATGGAAAAATTTTAATCGATTTCATTATCCGGTACTCGATTCAATGCTCGATTTCATTACCGTAGCAGTCGATCGTCGCGATGAATCGGTGTGGGCAGGCTCATTTGGGGGTGGTTTACTTCACATAAAGCCCGATGAAAGTTTTGAGATATTTAAACAAAACTCACCTCTCCAGCCGCCGCAGCTTGATCCAACAAGTTATCGTGTTGCCGGCTTATTGTTTGACCAGGCAAATAATTTATGGATATCCAACTTTGGTTCGTTGCAACCGTTGGTCGTTCGTAAAGCGGATGGCAATTGGAAGAGCTTCTCGCTCCCATTTACACTTGCCGAAAATGCCCTTGCGCAAATGGTCATGGATGATGCCAACCAACTATGGGCAGTATCTCCGCTTGGGAATGGATTGGTCTGTTATAATTATGGCAGCCTGATCGATGATATAAGTGATGATCATTGGAAATTATATCGTAGCGGGCAAGGGAATGGAAATCTGCCATCGACCAATGTGCTTTGTGTTGCAAGAGATAAAAGTGGGTTTATCTGGGCAGGCACCGATGATGGCGTCGGTGTTATTCAATGCCCGCAGGAAGTTTTTAACACAGGCTGTGAAGCAATACTTCCCATTGTGCAGCAGGGAAATTTTGCCGGCTATTTATTCAAAGGAGAGAACGTAAGAAGTATCGCTGTCGATGGCGCCGACAGGAAATGGGTGGCTACAAAAAATGGTGTATGGCTCATCAGCGCAGATGGTGAAAAGGTGATTGAAAGGTTTACCGAAGATAACAGCCCGCTACTGACCAGCGACGTAAAAAAGATTGCGATCAATAGTAGAACAGGTGAAGTATATTTTGCCACAGCAAGAGGCATTTGTTCGTACCAGGGTACTGCTACCGAAGGGGAACAAGAGAATTCAAATGTCCTTGTATTTCCAAATCCCGTTCCGCCAGGATATAATGGAATAATTGCCATTCGTGGCGTTGCCGAAAATGCTATTGTAAAAATTACTGAGCTTGATGGAAGATTGGTTTATCAGACAAAAGCACTGGGCGGACAGGCCGTTTGGGATGGCAAGGATTATAAAGGGCGCAAAATTTCCACAGGGATTTATCTTGTACTTATAGACAGTCAAGATAAATCCAAAAAGACGTCGACAAAGATCGTGTTCATTTCAAAATAGTTTTTATAAACCCAGCGTTAGAACTACTATGCAGCTTCCGTTGCGTCGCACTCTTCGACTGCAACACTTGCTTGTGCAAGAGCGACGAAGATAAGTCTCGTAGATTGTGTCGGCTACTCAGTTTTATTTCACGCAAAGTCGCAAAGAAAAAATGCAAAAGGCGCAACGAAATTCTTTGCTACTTTGCGTCATTGCGTGAATAATTTGTCTCAAAAACTACATAAAGCAAAAGGTATTGTTCTCCGAACAGTCAAGTATGGTGACACCAGTTTGATCGTTACCATTCTTACCGATTTGTTCGGCGTTCAATCTTATCTCGTCAATGGCGTCAGAGTTTCGACAAAAAAAGGAACGGGTAAGGCAAATCTTTTCCAACCTGCGGCCATTCTTGATCTTATCGTCTACCACAATGAACTGAGAAATCTTCAGCGTATTAAAGAATTCAGGTGGGGCCATTTATATCAAAACATTTTCTCCGACATCAGAAAAAATGCGGTTAGCTTATTCATGGTGGAGCTGCTGACCAAATGTTTGAAGCAACCGGAAACGAATGAAGACCTCTTCCAGTTTGCAGAAGACGCCTTCATGTATCTTGATGAAAGTAGTGAAACGGTGGCCGCGAATTTTCCCTTATTCTTCGCATTGCATGTCGCAGTTTTTTTCGGATTGAGAATAGATGATCAGTATTCGGAAAAAAGCCCTTTTCTTGACTTGCAGGAAGGCACATTTGTGAAGGAGCGACCTTCCCATCCGCATTTCCTGGAGGATAAGCAGGCTGCTGTAACATCCGAGTTGCTGAAAGTTAGACAGCCGGCTGAGCTACAGGAGATCAAATTGAATCATGATTTCCGCCGCAATCTCTTATATGCTTTTGAAACCTACTATGCCTTCCACATCCAGGATTTTGGAACAATGAAAACTTTGTCAGTGCTGAGGGAGATACTAAATTAATTTTTTTGAAGTCCAGGTGGTCGTATCCAGTAAGGTAACTCCTGGTTTTTTCCCTTTTTCGAAACTTCCTAATTCATTATCCCATTGCAAGGCTTTGGCTCCATAGATCGTGGCCCATTGCAGAATAGTTATCAAAGGAATTGACGGCCGGGTCCTTTTAACAGCTTCTATTTCCTTTGCTATACTTAATTGCCAGTTGCTGCTGTAGCTATCTGTCCCCAGCACAAGATGGCAGTTGTGCTTCATAAAAAGTTCTATTTGCGGAAGGGTATTTTCAATGTACAGGTTGGCATTTGGACAAAAGCAATAAACCAGCTTCAATTGTTTTGTATTAGCGTAGTCGTTTGCCCAAAGGATATCCTCTTCCGGCATGTAAGTGTTATGGATCAATAGAATTGTTTGCCCGTTATTAAAATAGGGAAGGCACGAGCGAATGCTACTTTTCCCTGTAATGGGAAATGGCGATCCATTAACTCCGAAAATTTTGAAGAGCCTCAGGTAATCTCCACCACCCGTCTTGTACAATTCATCTTCTGCCGGGTGCTCCTGGTTGTGTATGGAAATGATCCGATCCTTTGTCAGCTTGTTTATTAATTGAAATGTTTTAGGGCTAATGCTGTAAGGAGCATGGGGCACCAGGGAACTTTGGATTTTGGAATTTGGATTTTGGATTTTGTTGAAAGTTGACAATACTGACTGGTAGTGCGTAATATTTTCATCTGCTTTTTCATCAGTAAAGCTCAACACCTCCACGAAATTTTGCCAGTTTATACTGCTTTTTGATTTCACTTCTGCAGTGTCAGCCGTATTTCCAATATCACCAACGGCTACTATTCCGTTGTCGTACATCTCTTTTTCGGCTTTTACGATTTCCTCCTGTATCAACTGCGGATCAAAATTTCTTTTGGTAACTACCGAACAAAGAAATTCGATCAAACCTGTACCCGGCGGGATCACATTTTTCAGATGGCTTAACTCCAGGTGGCAGTGGCTATTGATAAAGCCAGGAGAAAGAATGCCATGGAGTTTTTGAATGTCATCCCCCGCGTCTGTCCCAGGAATGATATCTTCTATTTTTCCTTCGTCATCAGTGATCAAAACTTGATGACTGTCTAACAACTCGTAACCAGTGAATAATTGTTCCGACTGAAATTTTTTGTACGCCATTGCTGGTTTAACTTTGCACCGCAAATTTATGTTAGACAAATTAGAAGCAATAAAAGCAAGGTTTGAACAACTGGGAGTGGCCTTAACCAATCCCGAAATTGTGAATGATAATAAAAGATTCGCAGCCACCAGCAAGGAATACAGGAGCCTTGAAAAGATCGTGAATGCTCATGACGAGTATAAGAAAGTTCTTGGTGATATTGAATTTTATAAGGAGGCATTAAACGGAGATGACGAAGAATTGCGCGAACTGGCAAAGGAAGAAGCACCAGGTTTGGAGGGGAGGAAAGAAAAGCTGGAGTCCTACATACGACAATTGTTGATCCCAAAAGACCCCCAGGACGAAAAGAATGCTATACTTGAAATTCGGGCAGGAACTGGGGGTGATGAGGCTAGCTTATTTGCCGGTAACCTCTTGCGGATGTATTTGAAGTACTGCGAAGGCAAAGGCTGGAAAACAGCGATACTCAGCGAAAATGAGGGAACGGTCGGAGGCTATAAAGAGGTACAGGTTGAGGTAACGGGAGATGATGTATATGGTACGTTAAAATTTGAAAGTGGCGTACATCGCGTCCAGCGTGTACCAGATACCGAGGCGAGTGGCCGGGTACACACGTCGGCGGCGACAGTCGCTGTAATGCCAGAAGCAGAAGAAGTGGACTTTGATTTAAAAGAAAGCGATGTGAAAATGGAAACGGCGAGAAGCGGTGGCGCAGGCGGGCAAAATGTAAATAAAGTAGAAACAAAGGTGATTCTCACGCACATACCGACCGGTACCGTAGTGATGTGTCAAACCGAAAGAACGCAATTGGGCAACCGGGAAAAAGCGATGCAAATGATGCGGACAAGATTATATGAAGAGCAGGTTCGCAAGCAAGAGGAAGAGATCGCACGTCATCGCAAAAGCCTCGTCAGCACCGGGGATCGCAGCGCGAAGATCAGAACCTACAATTTTCCCCAAGGTAGGGTAACCGATCACAGGATCAATTTTACCTCTTATAACCTTGACGCGGTAATGAACGGTGATCTTCAGGGTTTTATTGATGCCCTCCAGTTTGCCGAAAATGCGGAGAAATTGGCAAGGCAGAACTGAGGCGGGCCCAAACTGGCACGATGTTTTATTTGTATATATCGTTCGAGAATTTTTTCAATAGTTGAAGTTCTTTTAAAAGACAGTTTTCGTCACGTGAATTTTCTAAGGGTTTTCTTTAGAGATTCGTTAACACCAAGCTTCATACTATTGGCAGTAATTTTGCGTTATACAATAAAGTTCTTCTCAATAAAGCAGTCAATTTTCTCATAAGCAGTTAGTTTTGGTTGCGACCCCTGTTTCTACAGGGGTCTATTTTTTTATAGACCTGTTGGAAATCAATAAGCCCATTGCACACCCCAGGCCATCTGCCAATATATCCTTCAGATCAAAGGACCGATTTGGTATAAAGTATTTTTGAACCAGTTCCATCACTATCCCATATACAAAAAAGTAAATGGCTATCTGGCTGAAATACCGGATTTTTTTCCCCCCTGATTTCGAGATATATCTGCACCAGAGATAAACCATCATTAGAAAAAGCGCGATATGTATCCATTTATCCAGCCAGATCTTATCAAACCAATTTTCCCTCGGTAAAGCAGCGCCCGGAAGACATAACAAAACGGTGACGATGATCACCCAGGTGATCGCAGGCAATATTCTCAAATCATTTTCTTTCAACGGAATGCTTGTTATTATAATAATTCGCGAGGTGTCAAATCAGCAGGTCAATTTATCAAAGTTTGGCCTTTCCGAGTGACTGCATTTGTCCTAAGTCCGGACCACCTGTGTTACCCCTGTTCTCAATTGTTATGGCAAATGCATCGGCTTTTTGCGTGTTTTTCATTTTCAAAATGACATTGTTGGATTGTGGCAGATCAAACAATCCAAGGTCAACGGGCTTGCTTCCAATTAATGCCCACAGTTGATATTGTTTGTCGGAAGGAAGTTTGGGCATATTCTTTACAACCATATAAACATCGGTCGACGTCGAATCCCAATAGACACTTGCAGACGAAGGCGAACCTTTCATGCCAACCATATTTACAACCATGACATTTGGATCATGCATTATTTTGTCTCCCCTTGTCATTGCGTTTATAACACTATCATTTCTGTCTATTTTTGCCTGCAATTCGCCATTCTTTTTGTAAAAAGAGAAAGCGAGCCAGGCGGTAAGTAAAAAAAGAATGACCGAGGCAGCAGCAAACCATCGCAAACCGCCGAACTTGTTTTTTCCTGGTTCCATGGGGATTATTTTTGAGGGACCCTTCGTGCTTGAATGCCGAATAGCCGACCATATCTTCTCCTTAGTTTCGGCAGGAGGAGGGACGGAATTCTCAAAAGCTTGCTTTTCCAAAGAAAGTTCAAAACCGGTGCGGGCTTTTATTAACTCCGGATATAACGCACACATCCTCTCGAATTCGGCTCTTTCTTCAGGTGAAGCAAGCCCCAGTACGTAGCTTTCAATTATTCCGCTCGATATGTATTCCTGTATATTCACTATTATATCATTGTCCTTAATTGAATTAATGCGCTCCTGATCCTGGTTTTTACTGTGCCCAACGGCAAGTTTAAAATTTTTGAGATCTCCTCATGAGTAAATCCCTGGAAATACGAGAGGTCAATCAATACCCTGTACTCCTCCTTTAGCTTACCAACCTGTTTCTTCAGGCCAATATCATTTTGCTGCGGAGTGATCACAGAATTTGCCGTTATGGTATTTACGTTTTCGGCCAGTGGCTGGTTTTTCAGACTGTCCTGGTATGATCGTGACCGTAATTTGTCGATGGCTGCATTTCGGGCGATATTCAGCATCCAGGTAAATAAACGACCCTTCGTGTCATCATACAGGTTGATCTTCCTCCAGATATTGACAAAAACATCCTGCAACACGTCGGCAGTCGCCTCTTTATTGGAGATGATCTGGTTGATTACGCCAAATAAAGCGGGCGAATAGTTATCGTAGAGGTAACTAAATGCCTGGTCATCTTGCCGAAGAAGCCTTGATACCAGCTCCTGCTCCGAATATCTGGGGTTGTTGCTCAAATAGTAAGCGAAAGATACAAAATTGCCATTGGTCGGGATGCATGGGCGAAGAACATTACTGGTTAGCTAACCATTTGTTCATAAGCTTTTGCGTCCATCAAAGTTTTGATATCGTCCTTATCGGCAATTTTCATTTTAACCATCCATCCTGCTCCATATGGATCATTGTTAACCAACTCAGGTGAATTGGCCAATGCAGAGTTTAGTTCCGTTATAGTTCCGTTTATCGGCAAAAAAAGATCTGAAACTGTTTTTACAGCTTCAACAGTTCCAAATACAGCACCGGCTTCCAACTGTTTGCCTATTGTCTCTACTTCCACATACACTATATCTCCCAGTTCTCCTTGTGCAAAATCGGTTATACCAACGATGGCAGTATCACCTTCGACACGTAGCCATTCATGATCCTTAGTGTAATATAAATCGCCAGGAAAAGTCATAAAATCTCTTTTGAGCTGCAAATATGCCTAAAACACCCGATAAATCGGCGGTAAATGAAGTTTTTCTGTTGGTACTGTTCATTCCACCATTCGTGCCCCAAAAATGACGGTTAGCCGGAAAACTATTCTCAACGGAAACTCGCCATGATAGTTTTGTTCTCACAAAAAACAATTTTATGAGAAAGTTTGGACTATTAATCGTGAGTTTCCTGGTAGCAGTGACCGGATTTACTCAACAGATCACAGGAACAGTTAAAGATCAGCAAGGAAAACCAGTTTCAGCATCAACGGTGTCTTTGTTAAATGCGAAGGATTCTTCAGTCGTTAAACTGGCAGCCAGCAACAATGAAGGCCAGTATTCCTTTAATTCGATTAAGGCGGGAAAATATCTTATAGGTATTACGCATGTTGGTTATTCAAACACATATTCTGCGGGTTTTGAATTTTCGGGCTCCGGCGAAACAAATGCACCGGCTGTAGCACTCAGCAAACTGGCAGCTGAGCTTAAAGGTGTCACCGTAACTGCAAAAAAGCCAATGGTAGAAGTAAAAGCAGACAGGACCATTCTTAATGTGGAGGGAACTATCAATGCCACAGGAAACGATGCATTGGAACTCTTGAGAAAATCTCCGGGAGTCACCATCGATAAAGATGACAACATTAGTTTAAGTGGCAAGAACGGTGTCCAGGTCTACATTGATGGGAAACCCACACCCTTGACGGGCACAGATCTCTCTAACTATCTTCGCTCATTACAGTCGTCTCAAATTGAGTCAATAGAATTAATTACAAATCCGTCAGCAAAGTATGAAGCAGCGGGGAATGCCGGCATTATCAATATCCGTCTAAAGAAAAATAAAACCTTTGGAGCAAACGGTTCTGTAAATGCAGGATGGAATGTCGGCACTTACGCAAAGTACAATTCGGGTTTTTCATTGAATTACAGGAATAATAAGTTCAACATTTTTGGAAACTATAACTATAATAAAAGCAAAAATGAGAACCATATTAATTTGTACCGTACAACTGCTGCGGACAGTTCCTTTGATCAGCATTCAATCATGGTCAATGACATGGAGAGCCATGGCTTTAAGGCCGGTGTTGATTATTACGCCAGTCGCAGAAGCACAATTGGTGTGATGGCGAATGGCACCTTTTCAAATAATGCATTCAGCAATAATAGCAAGACTGATATAGCCTACATGCCGTCCAAAGTAACAGACAGGTTATTGATTGCTGATAACACAAGCAACGGTACACGGAACAATATGAATTTTAATTTGAACTATCGCTATGCTGATTCGTTAGGTCACGAGTTGAATGTTGATGCTGACTATGGTTTTTATAATTCAAACAATAGCCAGTATCAGCCAAATAATATTTATGACGCCAGTGGAACGGACCTTAAGCAACAGGAAGTTTATAATATACACACACCGTCGCAAATCGACATTTATTCTGTAAAAGCGGACTACGAGCAAAATTTTAAGAAGGGGAAATTAGGGTATGGCGGAAAGATATCTTATGTAACAACGGATAATACTTTTCAAAGGTTTTTTGAGACCGGTTCGGGTTCACTGGAAGACAATCACAACAATTTCGACTACAGGGAAAATATCAATGCTGGTTATGTAAATTATAACAGGCAGTTCAAAGGTATTATGGTGCAGGCGGGGTTGAGAGCAGAGAATACACATTCAAAAGGACATTCTGTTGGCTTCCGTTACGATTATGATGTCAACGAAAACGTAGCCATCGATTCATTATTAGACAGGAGCTATACGGACCTTTTCCCAAGTGCGTCTGTCACG
>DASYSW010000680.1:0-12634 GCA_036002905.1 Chitinophagaceae bacterium | reverse complement strand
CGGTAAAATTGTGCGGGAAGAGTTCTTTTATTAGGATGATTCTTCATTTTTTAATTTGCCTGAATCGCTCTACATTTGCCGCCCGCCCGGGTGGCGAAATTGGTAGACGCACTGTGTTCAGGTCGCAGCATCCGCAAGGTTGTGCTGGTTCGAATCCAGTCCCGGGCACTAGACCCCCCATTATCGGGGGTTTTTTAATGCACACAACAGAGGCATTATCAGCTTGAATTGGGACTAAATCCCGAAACAAAAGTTATTTATCACTTTAATTTTGTAGGCAAATGAGTATTTATAAATTTATTATTGACTATAACGGGAAAACAAAAGGTAAATAAGAAATAACCAAAGGAATGGAACACAGTGTAGGAGGGCGTTTCGGGGAAATAAAAAACCCCGCAAAAACGGGGTGTAGTGCCCGGGACTGGATTCGAACCAGCACAACCTTTCGGATGCTGCCACCTGAAGACAGTGCGTCTACCAATTTCGCCACCCGGGCGGGCTGCAAATGTAAAGTCAAAAGTTAAAAGTAAAAAGTCAAAAAACGGAGACCGACACCGCCCACTTTTACATTTAATTTTAAATTTTTACCTTAAGCTACGCGCTTACATTAAATTCTCTCAACGCATCATTCAAACTTGTCTTCAGATCGGTGCTTGCTTTGCGCTGGCCAATGATGAGAGCACAACTTACATTATATTCACCCGCCGGAAATTTTTTCAAATAGCTTCCGGGTATTACAACACTTCTGGCTGGCACGCGTCCTTTATATTCTTTGGGCTCGCTGCCACTTACATCGATAATTTTTGTGGACTGAGTCAACACAACGTTCGCACCCAACACCGCTTCTTTTTCAACAAGGACTCCTTCTACCACGATGCAGCGGCTTCCAATAAAACAACCATCTTCGACAATTACGGGTGACGCTTGCAAAGGTTCTAACACACCACCTATTCCCACGCCACCACTCAAATGAACTCCCTTGCCGATCTGGGCGCAACTTCCTACCGTTGCCCAGGTATCCACCATTGTGCCTTCATCAACGTAAGCACCAATGTTTACATACGATGGCATCAGCACGACATTTTTTGCCACGTACGCTCCGTACCTTGCCACTGCATGCGGCACGGCACGAACTCCGAGGTCTTTGTAATTTTTTTTCAATAGCATTTTATCATAGAACTCAAAGGGTTCCACGTTCCATGTCTGCATGGGCTGAATACCGAAATACATTAGTATCGCCTGTTTTACCCACTCATTCACTGTCCAACCGCTATCAGCAGGTGAAGCAACCCTCAATCGACCTTTATCCAATTCCTCGATCACATTTTTTACAGCATCCGAATATTTATTCTCTTTCAACAACTCTCTCTTGCTCCAGGCTTCGATGATCAATTCTTTCATGAAAAAATATTTTTTGAGCTGCGAAAATAGTGAATTGTCGGGTGAAGCGTGAATGGTGAATGGTGCGTCGGTCTTTTATGTGAAACGTTTATCTACTTATGTGCCTTATGTGGTTCAGGGTAAGTACGAAAATTAAGATGTGGCTAGAAATGAAGAATGACCAGGAATAGAAACGACTTATTTTTGTTCGGTTAATCGATTGACAATTGACAATTCACTATTCACCATGAACATTGGCTTCGACGCAAAAAGGGCTTTTCATAATCAAACAGGACTTGGCCATTATAGCCGCACGCTGATTCATTCATTAGCCAAATTTTATCCCGGGCATCAATATTATTTATTCAATCCCAAACGATCATCCATTTTTCAATTCGAAGAAGAAAATGTTCACGAGATATTGCCTGGTCATTTTCCCTCGAGCCTGTTTACTTCAGTATGGAGAAGCAGTTGGGTTAAAACAGATCTGAAAAAATTGAAAATTGATCTTTATCATGGACTAAGTCATGAGATTCCACTTGGTATTCAAAATACAAACATAAGATCAGTTGTCACCATTCATGACCTGATCCATGAGCGTTATCCTGAGCAGTACAACCCGGTAGACGTAAAGATCTACAATAAAAAATTTCGCTACGCATGTCAGCATGCCGACAAAATCATCGCCATTAGTGAGCAAACGAAGAACGATATTGTTGAATTTTACAAAACACCTGTTGAAAAGGTCAGGGTTACTTACCAAAGTTGTAGTCCCTCATTCGGAGAATTGTTAACAGATGCACAGAGAAAGATCGTCTGCTTAAAATATGGATTGCCTCCAAAATTTTTTTTGTATGTAGGCTCCATCATTGAACGGAAAAATCTGCTGAATATCTGCAAAGCCGTATTTATTTTACGAAATGAATCCTCCGCGCCATTGGTAGTGATCGGCGACGGAGGAAAATACAAACAGCAGGTTAAAGACTTTATAAAGCAAAACGCTCTCGAAAAGAAGGTCATCTTTCTCTCCGAGCAACCTGCGGCGATGTCTTCCAAAACTTTTCAAAATGGAGAAGATCTCCCGGCCATCTACCAGTCAGCAACTGCCCTCATCTATCCCTCTTTTTTTGAGGGATTTGGGATACCGGTACTGGAAGGGTTATGGAGCAGGGTGCCCGTCATTACCTCGAATGTTTCCTCGTTGCCAGAAGTTGGTGGAAATGCGGTCTATTATGTAAATCCTCAAAGTGCAGAGGAAATTGCTGAAGGAATGAATAGGATATGCAATGATCAACAATTTGCAGAGGATCTTAGGCAAAAAGGGTTATTGCAAGCAAAGAGATTTTCACAGCAAAACTGCGCTGAAGCGGTGATGAATGTCTATGAGAGTTTAATGCTTTAATTGTTTAATGGTTAAGTTTAATTGTTCAATTGAGGTGAAAACAATTTGACGATCCAACAATTTAGCAAAAGCTATTTACTGATGAATTTCGAAAACGACATATTGAAGTGTCTCGAAGTTTTAAAATGGGGTGGCATTATCCTTTACCCTACCGATACCATCTGGGGTATTGGTTGCGATGCAACGAATGAGGAGGCGGTCAAAAAAATTTATGCACTAAAGAGAAGGCCGGATGAAAAATCTATGATCATCCTTGTTGCGGATGAGAAAGAAGTATTGCGACATGTGACCCAGCCTGATTTAGAGGTGTTTGATTACCTGGAAAAAACACTTAAACCAACGACTGTTATCTATCCCGGTGCCATTGGTTTCGCCGACAGTTTAGTTGGTGCCGACGGCAGCATTGCCATCCGCATTTGCAGGAATGAATTTTGCAGGCAACTGATAAAGCGATTCCGCAGACCTATCGTTTCCACTTCTGCAAATATTTCGGGACAACCATCTCCGAAAAATTTTTTAGAAATCGATGAAAAAGTAAAGGCGAATGTTGACTATGTTGTTCAATATGGCCAGGATGATAAGACAAACCGCGAGCCGTCCTCATTGATCAAATTTGAAAAAGGCAAACTGAAAATTCTTCGTCCCTGATAATAAGCGGCGCTTCATTCTTCATTTCGTAAAATCCGGGGTAGTTGGTGTAATTCGTGTTCGCTTACCTTTGCCGCGATGGAAATCAATTGTACGGAAAAGGAACTGTTTGTTTTCAAAAAGATCGCTCATGCTGCTGAAGAGTTGGGCCTGGAGACCTATTTGATCGGCGGATTTGTGCGGGATAAATTTATTGGGCGTGAAACAAAAGATGCCGATATCGTCTGCGTGGGCGATGGCATCAAGCTGGCTAAAGAAGTGTCAAAACGTTTCAACCCCGTTCCACCCATAAGTGTTTATAAAACATATGGGACGGCTCATATAAAAGTTTTTCCCGACGGATCAGGTTTAGAAGGAGCGCTTGATCTGGAATTTGTAGGTGCAAGGAAAGAAAGCTACAAGTATCATTCGCGCAACCCTGATGTAGTGCCGGGTACGCTGGAAGATGATCAACTGCGTCGTGATTTCACTATAAATGCCCTTGCCATAAGTCTGAATAAAAACGACTATGGAGAACTGGTTGATCCGTTTGGTGGATTGCATGACTTAGAAAAAAAGATCATCAAGACCCCGCTTGATCCATTACAAACATTCAGTGATGATCCGTTGCGGATGATGAGAGCTATCCGGTTTGCTGCCCAGCTAAACTTTACCATTGAACCAAAGACTTTACAGGCGATCAGGGACAACAGCTATCGCATAAACATTATTTCGCAGGAGCGGATCACAGATGAATTAAATAAGATCATAAGCAGCGCCAGGCCTTCGATTGGATTTGATCTTTTGTATCAAACCGGTTTATTGCATATCATCTTCCCACAAATGGTTGACCTGGCTGGTGCAGAATATAAGGATGGAGTGGGCCACAAGGATAATTTTTATCACACTTTGCAGGTGGTTGACAATATCTCAACGAAGACAAATGACATATGGATACGGTGGGCGGCAGTGTTGCATGACATCGCAAAGCCAGTGACAAAGAAATTTGAAGAAGGTCATGGCTGGACATTTCATGGTCATGAAGTAGTTGGAGGAAAGATGGTGCCAAAAATTTTTGCAAAGCTGAAACTACCGCAAAATGAAAAAATGCGAATGGTGCGAAGGTTAGTCGAGCTTCATTTGAGACCCATTGGCTTAAGTAAGGAAGAAATCACTGATTCGGCCATTCGTCGCCTGTTGTTTGATGCCGGTGCAGACTTTGATGCACTGATGATGTTGTGTGAAGCTGACATTACTTCAAAGAATAAGTATAAGGTAAAAAAATACATGGCAAATTTTCAGCTGGTGCGTCAGCGCTGTGAAGAAGTCGAGGAGAAGGATCGCATACGTAACTGGCAGCCCCCCATTACCGGCGAAATGATCATGGAAATATTCGACATTCCGCCATCAAAACCGGTAGGCATTTTGAAAAATTTGATCAAGGATGCCATTTTGGATGGCCACATTGAAAATAATTATGATGCGGCCTATGATTTTATGATAGAGCGGGCAAAAGAGATCGGTATCGAGCCCAAAAACTTAAAGATCTTAAATCGCAAATCATAATTCGTAATTCGTAAATTTGACATATGGCTATATTGAAATTCAGGATCTATTTGGAAGAAGACGATAGCGTATATCGTGACATTGCTATCAGGCCTACGCAATCATTTTATGATCTGCACGAAGCTATTTTGAGAGCTTATGAGTTCGACAATAAGCATAAGGCAACTTTTTATCGCAGCAATGATCACTGGCAGAAGGGCAAGGAGATATCGCTGGAGGTCTATGATAAAGAATACAAAGCGGCGCCCTTGCTGATGAAGGATACGATCATTCATTCAGAAATTCGCGATCCCAACCAGCATTTTATTTATCACTACGACTTCAATAAAAACTGGAGTTTTTTGGTTGAGCTGATCAATGTTGCAAAAGAAGAAAATCCAAGGCTGATCTACCCGGCTACGGTTCGTGTAGAGGGGATTGCACCAAGCCAGTACGGCACAAAAGGTTTACTGGGTGAGAAATTTGCCGACGTTGAAGAGAAGTATGATCTTTCACAGGTAGGGGAGGGTTTTGGACAGGAGGGTGAGGAATCGGAGAATGGTGAGGACCTCGGTTTGAGTGAAGAAGCAGCGGATGAAGGAACTGAAGAAATTTGATTTTTATTTCCCTTAAATAATGAATGCCCCATCGGCCCCAGGCAGATGGGGTTTTTTAAATGAAACGGATGACATTCGCCGGAAACAAAACAGTTGTCATTATAATCGGACCTACCGCAGTGGGAAAGACTTTGGCAGCAATTGAGCTGGCCGAACAATTTAAAACCGAAATCATTTCGGCCGACAGCCGTCAGTGCTTCAGAGAATTAAATATAGGTGTGGCCAGGCCGTCCGAAAAGGAGTTGCAAGCAGTCAGGCATTATTTTGTTGCATCACATTCTGTTCATGATGACGTTAGTGCAGGAAATTTTGAAGAGTACGCGCTGCAAAAAGTGGATGAAATATTCCGGGCACACAATGTTGCGATTATGGTGGGGGGAACGGGTTTATACATCAGGGCGTTTTGTGAAGGAATGGATGAAATACCTGGTGTGCCAGCGGAGATTCGGAAGTCAATCGTGTTGAATTATGAAAAAAATGGGATGGAGTGGTTGCAGCGTGAAACTCAAAAAAAAGATCCTGTTTTTTATAAAACGGGCGAAATTAAAAATCCACAGCGGTTGATGCGGGCATTGGAAGTGGTAGAGGCCACCGGTCAATCCATTCTTGAATTCAGAAGAGGAAAGAAAGCTGAGAGAGATTTTAATATCATCAAGGTTGGGTTAGAACTACCAAAAGAGGAATTGCATAGTAATATAAACGCCAGGGTAGACAAAATGATCGAAGCCGGGTTAATAGAGGAGGTAAAAAGGCTGTTGCCTTGTAAACAAACGAATGCTTTGCAGACAGTAGGTTATGCTGAGATATTTGATTACCTCGACGGGAAAACGCCTTTGGAAGACGCCATTGAACTCATTAAGAAAAATACAAGACAATATGCAAAGAGACAGATGACATGGTTTAAAAAAGATAAGGCTATACGCTGGATAGATGCCAACAGGGGTGACCTTTCGTTTGTATCAAATTTAGTTGGTTCAATTTTGGCATAGTGTTTTCGGTTTCCAAATATCAGTTTTCAAGTATTC
Organism: Chitinophagaceae bacterium; assembly: GCA_036002905.1. Lineage (GTDB taxonomy): Bacteria > Bacteroidota > Bacteroidia > Chitinophagales > Chitinophagaceae > VBAU01. The sequence goes on along the minus strand of DASYSW010000680.1, from coordinate 6,038 downwards.
AAGTGAAAAGAAGATTTAAAGGAGTTCAAAGATCATTGGTAACGTTGTTGACGCTACTGATCGTCTTGTTGTTTGGTTTTTGCAAACATGAAACGAAAGACAAGAAACCCCAAAATGTGAGTAGCGATCCACTCACAACTCCCGGATATGATTTGAAACATCCTTCTCAATCGTGGAAATTACCTGAACAATTAAAGGAGATCTCAGGCATTGTAAAGTTGGGAGGGGATAGCATGCTTGCGATCGAGGACCTCCATGCAAGTTTATATTTTTTAAAATTAGAGAATTCAACGGCTACTGTAACATCTACCGTGCCCTTTGCAACCAATCAGAAAGATAAATTTGATATAGAAGATGTGGCAATGATCGGTGATACGATTTACGCATTGTGGAGCCATGCTTCTGTTTTTAAAATATGGAACTGGAGATCAAAAGTTCAGTCAAAGGAGTATTCTACCTTTCTCGATAAAAAGAACAATACCGAAGGACTTGGATACGACCCTGTATCCGGGAACCTTTTGGTCGCCTGTAAAAAAGAATCGGGCGATGAAGATGAAAAGAAAACTACCCGGGCTGTATACGAGTTTGATGTTAAAAAAGGTGAACTGAAGCCAGATCCTTTCCTGTTGGTTGAAAAAAAAGACTTCAAGAAATTTGTTGCAGATAAGGTTGAGTTTTTCCCTTCAGGAATAGCGGTGCATCCTTTGACGCATGATGTCTATATTATATCGACCAGGGGAAATAAGTGCATTGCCTGTTATAGTCACTCCGGGCAGTTAAAATCATTTGAGTATTTGGATAAGGATATGCTGCCACAGCCGGAGGGTATTGGTTTCGATGCTGCAGCGAATTTATTTATTAGTACGGAAGGAAGGCATGGTGAGGCTGCGACTGTGTATGAATTTGCAAAGACGAAATGATGAATTGGCCTAATTTTCTGTCGTCAAGTTTTGTTGTTTGCCATCCCCGGCGTTATCGAATCCTTTATTAAATTTTTCCACTCCTTTGATGAAATTATTTTTTGCATTGTTCTCTTTCAAAAAGATCGATTTTGCTTTTTTGTTTTCCTCTAAAGCGGACACCAGGTCATCAACCCCCGATGTCCAATATTCAATGGGCCCATCAGCTACCTGGAACGCGTTTATACACTCATTTGTAAGGTAATCTGGTGGTGGATAATAAGAATAGAGACTTATTTTACCAGACACAATTTTGAATAGCCACCGGGAGTCCCTGGCGATTCCTTCAAAAATTTGACCATTTCTTTGGTCTTGAAAAGATATCTTGATGGTCTCATCGGCATAAAGACGATGGTCGGAGTCAGATTCTTCTTTATCAGAAAGATAATACTTCCCATCGTCAAGGTAAATTTTTGAACTCACAAGAATTCCTGTACTGTCCTTCTTCAACACGAAGTATTTTGTCTTGTAGTTGGAGTAAGCTTCATTGATGTACATCCTCGGGCCATTTGGAGTAACAACTTCTTTGAATTTGTGTTCTTGTGCTCTTACTGAGATAAAGATCAAAATGGCAAACGATGCAAGCGCGAGTTTGGTCATGACGTGCGTTTAATCTCAAAATAAAAAACTAATTTGATTTTTTATCCATTCGGGAAATAAAAAAGTACATTCCGCTGAATGTACTTTTTTAAAATTGGCAGTTATTCGATTATTATATCTTGAATCCTACCGTCAGCAAAACATTTCCTGCGCTACTTTTAATATTTGCTCCATAGTAAGGTGATTCCTGTAACCTATACGGAAAGTTTACATCCTTCGTGATGGTATGTACATAAGTGAGATCAACGAACATACCCTTGTTGCGATAACCAAGTCCACCACTTAACTGGAAGCGACTTCCTTTCGCCCGAGTGACGTCTTTATAAGGATTACTATAGTAAGCTCCACCCAGGCGAACCATTATCGTCGTAAATTTCAATTCTCCTCCCGCGCGGAAATTAAAAGCTCCTTTGTACGCCTCATCAATCGCTTTGTTTAACGTTTTTAGATATTCCTTGGTCGATCCATCGGGATCTTCTCCCTGCGGGTGAAAAGACGAAAATTTATAATTCACATATTCTATATCTGCAGTCAAAAAACCTTTTTGGTTTCTTACATCCTGCACTTCGCGCAGTACGTATGATGCACTACCAATGATGCGGTAAGGGGTGAGCAAGTTGTATTTGAATTCTGCAGGGGACGCAGCGCCTACGTCTGCCGGAGTTTGCGTCCAGGTCCCCTGGTAGGACTCGGTGTTTGTAGTAACAGAAGCGTTGTATTTATCAGTAAGTCCGTAATAGGTGGGCGAATGAATTGCGAGACCAAGTCGAAAGAATTCACTCGGTTTGTAAATCGCTCCAATTTTCAAATTAATTCCTGCCCCGCTTGTCTGGAGACTCTCACTGAAAGAGGCATAGTCAAAATTATTGTTCGGGTCTGCAGTAGCATCGGCTTCGATAAAAGTAGATTCGCGTTTGTAAGAAAGAATAGGAATGCCGATAGTGGCTCCAATTAAAAACTTATTATGAAAGTTCGTTGCGCCTGCCAGTGCGATCTCCGTTATTCCTCCCTTGCTTTCTATTGCATTTTGCTGGAGGAGTCCTGTGCCAATGGGAGAGCGTGTTTGAAATTGATAATTCCCTGATGTTCCCCCGTCTATAGTATCTATCCAAAATGTATTGAAGGCAAGACTTGTTCCATATGGATAGTTTGGCCGGTAGCGAGGGTCACTGGGATCAACATTACCTGATACGACATTCGGATCGGTATCACCATTGTTTTTTATTTCTTCGAGAAATTTTTGTGAATAGGAGCTCTGGTTATTTTGACCCCTGTAGAGAATGTTACTGCCAAAATTTGCAGTGCGATTTATTGATATACTGTAAGCCGACCATTTGTCTTTTTTGCTTCCACCGTCAATGACGAAACCTGTAGTTCCAAAATTGAAATAGTTCTTTTTATCCTTTTCGGTTCTTTCTAGGTAAGTTGATTTATTATTCAGAAAGGTGTAGGCTGGAGTAAATACAAAATCACCGGTTCTGTAGAATCCAAGTCCGGCGGGGTTCACATAGGAAGCTGATATTTCTCCGCCGAGTGAGCCCATGGCACCACCAATTGCTTGTTGCCTGGCAGTACCCTGCTGTATATACCATGAGTACCGAAGAGCATCAGCCGGTTCCTGTGAAAAAGAATACAAAGCAGACAAAAGGATGGTCACTATGAAAATGATATGTTTCATACAGGAAAATTATATGGTAAATAGAGATAAGAACGTATAAGAGTGCGACGCAACGGAAGTTGAACAGAGGTTACAACTGATGGCTACATTAAAATTTTTCACATTTAATGCGACACGCGACCTTGTTTAAAATCTTCTTACAGGTGCGCTGCCCCCGCCACCGCCTCCCGATGATCCTGAACTGCCTGAGCTGCCACTTGAACTTCTGCTGCCGGAGTTCAAAGAAGAATTGCTGCTGCCGCTGCTGCTATTGTTATTGGAAGAACTATTGAAAATATTTCTCAGGAAATTACCCGCACCACTACTTGAATTGTTATTGCTGGGCGTATATCCAACTATTCTCACCGGCTTGCTATTATAATTGTAACCGTTATTAAGGCCTCCTTTCGGGTTTGTTGTGTAGTTACTGTTAGCAAGCTGCGCATTATTGTAGGTATTCAGGTTAAATACCCGCGGATGATTGCTGGCGATAACCGTTTTTGGTGTATAAATAACAGGTGAGCAATATGGATTATAATAATAATTCCAGTAAGTGTATGGACTCCATGGATTGCTCCAGTTATTATAATAGCTGTAGCTGTAACGTGGGTTATAAAAATAAGGATCATCAAGCTCTGACCACATCATCCTGTTATGAACTTTCATGCGCAGGTATTGGTCATCGTAATAGTAGTCATTGCCCTGGTAACGGTTATCATCGTCTCTAACCGTAACGTATTTGTCTTGCGGACGTTCAGGTGAAAAATAAACATCATCGGGGGTTTGGCCTGTCTTGTAAGCTGAGGTGCAGCTACCTAAAATAGCAGCCGATAAAACAAGAAGTAAAATTGCAGATCTCATGGCAACAAAGTTTAATCGGTTATATAATTGAAGTTACTACTTTTGTGCGACTTTGAAAGAACACAATCGATTGAGCAACAAATATTCTGCCATCGCATTGTAAAATTGCGTTATCTAACGTTAACTAAATTGTAAAGGTTGAGTAGAATTTCGTGAGGTAAAACGGCATAAAAGAATTTTAACAATACAAGTAACCAGAAACAAAAACATGAGTAAGGAAATCACATCAAGAGCAGAGGATTATTCACAGTGGTATAATGACCTTGTCATTAAAGGAAGTCTCGCTGATTATTCGGCAGTGAGGGGTTGTATGGTTATTAAACCATACGGCTTTACTCTCTGGGAAAACATGAGAGATCAGCTTGACCGGATGTTCAAGGAAACAGGTCACCAGAATGCATACTTCCCTTTGTTTGTTCCTAAAAATTTTTTAGAGAAGGAGGAAGGTCATGCAGAAGGCTTTGCCAAAGAATGCGCAGTGGTAACTCACTATCGGTTGAAATCAGATCCCTCAGCAAAAGGAAAATTAATTGTTGATCCGGAAGCCAGGCTTGAAGAAGAGTTGATCATCCGTCCGACCAGCGAAGCGATTATCTGGAACACTTATAAGGATTGGATACAGTCTTATCGTGACTTGCCTATCTTAGTTAACCAATGGGCCAATGTTGTGCGCTGGGAAATGAGGACACGACTTTTTTTGCGTACGGCAGAGTTTCTATGGCAGGAAGGTCATACAGCGCACGCAACAAAAGAGGAAGCTGTTGAAGAAACGAAAAAGATGCTGGAGGTGTATGCAACTTTTGCTGAAGAATATATGGCGATGCCGGTGATACGCGGATTAAAAACCGACAGCGAAAAATTTGCTGGGGCTGAAGACACGTATTGCATAGAAGCGTTGATGCAGGATGGAAAAGCTTTGCAATCGGGAACGTCACATTTTCTTGGACAAAACTTTGCTAAGGCATTTGATGTAAAATTCCTGACGAAAGAAAATCAGCAGGAATATGTGTGGGCAACAAGCTGGGGAGCCAGCACAAGACTGATTGGTGCGCTGGTGATGACGCATAGTGACGACGATGGCCTGGTTTTGCCTCCGAAGATCGCTCCACTCCAGGTTGTGATCGTACCCATATCAAGCAAGGATACTGCTGCTCAGCAAAAGATCAATGATAAGGCCCGGGAATTGGTGAAAGAATTAAAAGCATCAAATATTTCCGTGAAATTTGACAATGATGATACCAACCGTCCCGGATGGAAGTTTGCTGAATATGAAATGAAGGGGGTACCGGTTCGCATTGCTTTGGGTGCAAGAGATCTTGAAAATAATGTGGCAGAAGTTGTGCGACGGGATACAAAAGAAAAAAGAAGTGTTTCGCTTGATGGCCTTTCAAATTATATCATCACGTTGCTTGGAGATATACAGCAAGCCATGTTCAATAAAGCGAAAACTTATCGTGATGAACACATAACAAGGGTTGATAGCTGGAGCGATTTCGAAAAGACATTGGACGAAAAGGGAGGTTTTATCTCTGCACACTGGGATGGAACTGCGGAAACAGAAGAGGCGATCAAAGAAAAAACCAAGGCCACTATCCGATGCATTCCATTAAATGCAGAGTTGGAAGACGGAAAATGCATTTTGACGGGCAAGCCATCAAAGCAAAGAGTCCTTTTTGCGAGGGCGTACTAGATTGATACTTGGATATTGGTGTATTTGGCATAACGATGGTGATTGATATCTGAAAATCTCAATATCTGAAGATCTGAATTGCGCCACTACTTTAATTGAAACCAAAACCAATTTCAATATGGAACAGCAAAATCAAATCCAGGATGAAGGTTTATTCGGATTGTCAATTGACACAACAGGACGAGAGCATTTAAAAGAAGCTGCGCGGTGGGCCCGCTTTCTTGCGATCGTTGGATTTGTTTTTATTGCCCTCGTGGCAATATTCCTGATT
>DASYSW010000679.1:0-7297 GCA_036002905.1 Chitinophagaceae bacterium | reverse complement strand
TGATTAAGCAGGTCTTTAGCGTTGTTTACAGCATCGGTCCATTTCTGTTGCTGGTACTGGCTGCGTAATAAGCCACGCATCGCCTCAAGTTTATTCTCCTGGTTCGTTGTGAATTGCTTTAGTTGGGCATAATATGTTTCCGCCTTTGCATAATTTTTTAACTGGAAGAAATAAATACGTGCCGCTGTCAGGGCAGATTTCTCCGCGTATTTGTTTGGAGCCTCGGCCACGACGGCTTCATAACCGGTCAACGCATTGTTCCAATCGCCCTTGGTATTGTAAATTTCTCCGCGATAAAAATTTGCGTCGACTGTATGTGCACCCTCAGGAAATTTTTGCAGGTAACTATTAAAAGCATTCAGGGACGCGCTTACATTCCCGTTTTCATATTGAGCCTCGGCAGCGGAAAATGTGAGTGAGTCCTCTGCATCCACCGACAAAGGTTTGCCGGCCTTTTTCATAAAATCAACGTAGTCGTTCGTCTTACCTGTTTCAACCGAGATCGTTTTTACGTCATCGAGGGCATCATTCGCCTCATCAGAATTTGGATATTGCGCAATAAGAGTTTTATATTGGTTCAGTGCTTCGCCCGTATTGTTCAAATTGTAATAGCAGATGCCAAGACGCAGATAAGCTTGCGGTTTTTGCGAGCTGTTTCCCTGTTCCTTTATAATGTTGTTCAAATAAGGAATTGCATCTTTGAATCGCTCTTGCGACATATACCCTTTTGCGATCTCCATATTCGCGTCTGTCACTAAAGATGAAGTAGGAAATTTCCTGTTCATTGTATTCAGTAAGCCGATCTTATCGCCCGGATTTTTTATGCCGGCAATCATTGCTTGCTGGAAAGTGGCATAATCTTCCGCTGGCCATGAAAATTTGATCACGTTGCCATACATCGCATTTGCTTTGCTGTAATCACGATTCATGAAATAACAGTCAGCCGTGCGCACGTACGCATCCTGGGTAACGGGATCGGAGTTCAATGATGAATTCTTCCCAACGGGTTCAAAAAAGCTTAGCGCAGCAGGATAATTTTCTTTGCGGAGATAACTATAGCCTAAATTATACTTTGCATTCATCGCGTTGGCTTCACCACTTGCCGGCGCCCCAGCAGTTACATAATTGTTGTAATAGCGAATTGCGTCATCGATCTTATTGTTGCGATAAGCAATTTCACCTTTCCAGAAATTTATGTAAGGCAGCATGGATGCATTGGCCGGTTCCTTCATCGCTTTATCGAGTAAAGCGTCAGCCTCCGCCAGCCTCCCGTCATTGATGTACTCAGTAGCACGCCCAAATAAGATCCGGGGATATAACTTTTTTGCATTCTCGGAAGGTTTCTCCACTGTCTGCAACAAATTCAAGGCGTCGGCATAATTGCTGGTATTAGCGAGAACCGAAACCAGCAATTCCTTGGCTTCCTTATTGTAAGTCGAGTTGGGATATTCAGTTAAAAAAGATTGCAGGCTGTTGAGAGCTTCGTCCTGGTAACCCAATTCATAGGAAAGTTTTGCATAGTTGTATTTTGAAACCTCCTTCAATGCAGCATTGCTGCTATTGGATGCGCAGAACGAGTAGGCATTTCTTGCATTTGCTTTCTGCCCGGTTTTTAGGTAGGCGTCGCCCAGCATGTACATGGCATGCTGACTAAGGGTGTCTTCTTTACCGCTTAATTGCTTGAAACCATCGATCGCTTTGGGATATTGTTTTGCCTGGTAATAACAATAGGATAGTTCGTATAGGTCCTCGCGACGAACTTTTTTTGTTTTATTTACATAGGCTTCGAGAAAAGGTAACGCCTCTGTAAATTCACCTCTTTCAAAATGAGCGTGACCCAGTAACTGGTTCATCTCGACGTCATAATAGTTGGTGCCTTTTTTTAGCTTCTGCCCCGCATAAGCAATGGCTTCTTCCTTCTTGCCCTGTATATAATAGATCTGCGCGATATAGTAAGGAACAATGGTTTGATAATTTTTTTCATTTTCTACGATCTTAAAACTTTGTAAAGCTTCATTATAATTTTTATCTCGGAAGGCCAGAAAACCGTAGTAATAGTTAGCGTCGATGTAATTGGGATCATCTTTTACCTGGCGGATGCTGTTGAATAGCGGCTTTGCCTTTGCAAACTGTTGCTGTACAAAATATGAATACCCCTCGTGAAACTGCATATCGGCAATTTCCCGGTTACTAAGATTGGCTATGTTCGCCTGCTCATATCGTTCAGTGGCCTCGGGAAATTTTTCCTGGCGATAATAATACTCGCCAAGCTGAAAATTCATCTGCTGTACCCGTGCATTGTTCTTTTCCAGGTCAATATAGTTTTTTGCCATTTCCTCGGCACGACCTTCATTTTGCTTAAGTGCACAGGCTATGGTATAGTAATTTATTTCCTGGACGGTGGTAACATTATTGATCTTATCAGTTTCACGGACGGATTGCTGCAACTCTTTGAGCAAAGGATACGCAAGGCTGTATTCTTCTTTTTGAAAATACTCTTTTGCCTCCTTAAATTTCTCTTCGGGATCCGAATAAAAACGTGTTTGCTGAGCAGTGGCCGAAATACTAAAAAGCAAGGCGAGGATTACAATGCATTGAGTCTTCATGTTAATGTGTCCTTTAACCGGTTGAGGGATTAACGTCGTAAATATTCAAATTATTTCAGGGCTGACCAAACATCATTCCAAACAGCTGTGGAAAACTGTGTATGTCATTAATGTTTTAACAATTCATTCATTCTTATTGCTGGTTATTAGTTGCTTGTTGCTTGTTATTTTTCCAGGCGATTGCTGAGCATTCATTTTGAAATTTTCTTTATTGTTTGTTAAATAACCACAGCAACCAGAAACAGGGACCTGAAACAGGGACCTGACCAGAAACCAGAAACCATTTCGTAACATTGCATCTCGAAATCGTATGAAAATTGCAAGTACTAAATATTCCGATGGCGCTTTGTCATTTGCTCTTCTTGTTCTTCGACTCGGGCTCGGACTTATTATGATGGTGACGCATGGTTATGATAAACTGCAGCATTTCTCAAAGTATTCGGCCAGTTTTTCTGACCCTTTTCATCTAGGCAGTCGTGTTTCTTTATCACTTGATATTTTTGCTGAGTTTTTTTGTTCCTGTCTTATTGTACTGGGTTTATTTACACGGCTGGCCTGCATTCCCCTGATCATCGCAATGTCTGTGGCGCTTTTTAACGCGCACCAGGGAGATGCGTTCGGAAACGGGGAAAGAGCCGCTTTGTACCTGGCAGGTTACATTGCATTGTTATTTGTGGGGCCGGGAAAAGTGAGTATCGATAAATTGATTGGGAAATAAGAAGGTCAATCGTCAATCGTGGATTGCATGTTTACGATTCACTCCCGATCTGGGGATCACGTTTCACGAATAAATTGCAGCATGTTTTCTTCCGAAACCAAAGTAAGAGTTCGCTACGCCGAGACCGACCAGATGGGCATAGTTTATCACAGTAATTTCTTTTTATATTACGAAGTAGCGAGGGCAGAATCCATTCGGCACTTAGGATACACTTATGCAGACATGGAGAAAATGGGTGTAATTATGCCCGTCGTGGAGGTGCAGTCCAGGTTTCTGCGGCCGGCCTTGTATGACGACCTGCTGACGATAAAAACCACTTTGAGAGAACTACCGGTCCATCATAAAATTGAATTTCATCACGAGGTATATAACGAGAACAAGGAGCTGTTGGTAACGGGCAAAGTGATCTTATATTTTATGGAGTCTAAAACCATGAAACGAACAACAATGCCTGACCAACTGCTAGGAAAAATAAAGCCTTATTTTGGTTAATTTTATTTCATGGAGAATAATCCGCCGCATTTTTCACCTGATCCTGGCTCTGAAAACAGGGACGCAAACGACACGTCTTCCACCCCTTTATTTGAATATCCGCCCAAACCCGAGCTGGAAAATAAAAAGGGTAATGTTTGGGTTCGCTCTATCACGAGCCTGGCCTTGTACCTTTTGATTGGGTATTATTTTTTCAACTATTTTTTCGGCGCTGACTGGATATGGCTCCTTATTATTACGGGCATTGTTATCTTCCATGAGCTTGGCCACTTCCTTGCCATGAAAGCGTTCCATTACAAGGAACTGGGCATTTTTTTTATTCCTCTGCTTGGTGCGTATGCAAGTGGAACAAAACGAGAAGTATCACAAAGGCAATCGGCGATCATCTTGCTGGCCGGACCATTGCCAGGAATTATCGTGGGTATTGCTTTACTTATCCTGGCAAAAAGCCGCATTACTGAGATGGGATATGAAGAGTATTGGTTATTGACGAAGACGGCTGCCTTGCTGATCTTTTTGAATGTTCTTAACCTGCTTCCCATTTATCCATTGGACGGAGGGCAACTTTTAAACAGGCTTTTCCTGGATGAATCGAAGATCATTGGAAAAATATTTGTTGTTGTTTCCGCGTTGGCGCTTGGATATTTTGCGGTAAAGATTGAGTTTTATGCCCTGCTCGTTTTGCCGGCCATGCTGTTGTTCAGGTTACGAAGTGATACCAGATTTGATGAAATGACGCGCAAGGTCGAAGCGAGTGGGATCAATCTTGAAAAAACATATGAAGAGATCACGGACGAAGAATATTGGAACATTCGCAATATCCTGATCGCGAATAATTACTCCACATTGCGAAACGTAAACCCTGCTCCTCCTTATGAATACTCAGCGAATGAAGACAGGGTCGTCAATGCCATTGAAAACCTTTTGCAAAGGACGATCATCCAGGATGTCTCGTGGCTTGGCAAGGCCATCGTTATTCTTATCTGGGCAGGAAGTTTCGCGGCTCCGTTTCTTTTGAAGCTGGATATTCCATTTTTATCCTATCACGCGCGATGATGATCAGCTCGCCAGTTCTGAATAGCTTTCTTGATATCAACTCCCCTTAAACGTTTATCGATTGCTTGTTGGCACAAAACAGGAAACTCTTCATCGGGCGCGAAACGCAACGCAATGATCTGTCCCATGAGTAATCGACCATCAAGTGGTTTCCCCGTGAGAATGAAATGGCGAAAATTTTCTTCTGCGCGGATGGCCCTGTCCTGGGCTTTTAAAGCAAACCGGCGACCGAACCATGCCAGGCTTGCAAGAATAAGGGAGACGACCACAAGCAAAGAAGCTGAATAAAGGTTTTCTTTTGACGAATTAACGAGGTTAATAATACTACCAATGATAACGGCAACAATAGCCAAATAGGTAACAATGTGAAACATGAAAACATAACGTCCGTGGTTTTTAAAACTTTGTTCTGCCATAAAGATTAGTTGATTGGTTGAAATATTATTGAAACTGACGAATGGAAAATACTTTTATTTTAAAACATCTAATACTTTGTACATTTTACTCACAAGCACCGAAGACAAACCACTGTAATTGTTTACAAGAAAAGAAAAAATATATTGCGTGCCATCACCGGAAGTATGGTACCCGCAATAGCCTTTTACGTCGCTTATGGATCCGCTTTTCATTTTCATATGGTTGTATTCAGGCAGCGCTTTGAAAAAGTACGGGAACCATGGTTGCTGTTTCGCATACTTCAAGATTTCAACCTGCGCATGAGTGGTGACACGGTTCAAAGGTGAGAGACCCGATCCATCATAAATATTGAGTTCGTTTTCATCAAGGCCTTTTTGTTTCCAGAAATCTTTCACGATCACCACACCGGTATCGGTTGCCCCAAATCCCCTCTTCTCATAAGCGAAAGTTTTTATCAATGCTTCGCCATAAAGATTGACACTTTTTTGAAGGAACCAGTAGATGATGGAATCAAGGCATGGGGAATAATGAGTATCCAGTATTTGATTTGGGTAAGGCATTTTTTCGTTGTAGGCCGCAAAGACAATACTTGTTTTTGGTTCATAGCCGGAAATCTTAATGCCTGATTCATTTATTTTATTGCCCAAGAAAATCACCGGGTATGCGGAAGGTTGCTGAAAAGACCCCGAGATGATAAAAGATTGCTCACCCAGGGGAATAGTACCCCTCACAAAACCATTAAAACTATAAGGCGGTAAATAGATATATGCGTTATCCCCGCTTCCTTTTGGGCCCGTCTTTAATTCATTGACCAGGTAATTGTAATCAAGCGTCGGACTCGTACCAACAATTTTCACCGAGTCTCCTTCTTTATTTCCGGCCTTTAGCTTCATGTCGTATTGGTTTTCGTGCCAGTTTAATCCCGAAACTCCGGCACCGTAGTAATTGCCGATGTCTTCCCATATCCATCCGCCAGGAGTTGTTTGCGTTTCAAATTTGTTATCGACTCCGACAATGTCTCCATCGATTTTTTTGATTTTCAGTGTCTGAATAATATTTAGCCATCGGTTTAAAATAACTGTATCCGTCGTTGTCGGATATCTCCAGCTTCCAAGTGTGGGATCACCAGAACCGACAATACACAAATTGCCCTCCAGAACTTCGTTTTCAATTTTACCATCGTAGCCAAATTCAGTCTTGTACCGATAATCCTTTCCCAGCCATTCAAAGGCCGTCGCTGCCGTAACAATTTTTTGAGTCGACGCAGGTGCTAATCCGATCTGTGAATTTTTATCAAATACGATCTGTCCCGTTTTCGCATTGATCACATACAAAGAAATAACGGCATGTTTTGTTTGTGAATCAGATTCAAATTGCTGGTAAGCTTTTTGAAGTTTTTGCTCAGTTGTTTGCGCTGATAATGTGAAATGCAAAATGTAAAATGCAAAAAACAGGTTTAAATTTTTCATTGCGTTAAATGTTCAGTTCCAAATTTAGCATCTCCTAACTTTGCCGCCATGAAAACGGTGAATGCCTCAATAATTACTATTGGCGATGAATTACTGATCGGTCAAACTATCGATACAAATAGCGCATGGATGGCTGAAGAACTCAATAAAATTGGGGTCTGGGTAAAGCACCGCGTAGCAGTCGGTGATGTTTGGGATGATATCTGGAATGCGCTGGACGAAGAGAGTAAAATAGCCGACATCATTTTAATAACCGGCGGCCTGGGACCCACAGCAGACGATATTACAAAACCACTTCTTTGTAAATACTTTGGAGGAAGGCTCGTAGTAAATGAGCAGGTACTGGCTCACGTAAAATATTTATTCGAGAACGTCTTTCGAAGACCCGGGCCTATTTTGGAAAGAAACTTGAAGCAAGCCGAGGTTCCGGATGTTTGCACCGTGTTAATGAATGAAAGAGGGACCGCGCCAGGAATGTGGTTCGAAGCCCCGGCTCCCACTAAATCTTCCCTAAAGGGAGAGACTTTGACGACCTCGGA
>DASYSW010000678.1:0-2832 GCA_036002905.1 Chitinophagaceae bacterium | reverse complement strand
AAAGTTGCTGAAAGCGAATTTGTGCCTTGTTGTCAAAGGAAATTTGTTGAGGTGAGGTTGTAGCCGCTTTTGCAGTAGCAGATAGTTCATTTGTAAAGTTTCCATTGGAAGAATAGCTCAATGAAACGTAAGCACCACCTTTATGGGTAAAATGCCAATCCACCATGATGTTTTGGCCAACTGCCCAGAAGCGTTGCTCTTCTTTGAAACTTCGCAGGACTATAAGATCTGTTGAACCACTTATCCGGATTTGAGAAAAAGCGGGTTTACATAACGTACAGGCAATTAGCAGTAATATTGGTTTGATTTTTTTCAACGTCTTAATTACAATGTTAAGTCAATTGATGAAAATGTCAAAGCCATGAACAACAAAGCCATCCAGGTCTTAAGGACATGAATGGCTTTTACAATTTTTTTGTGTAACTATTTTACAATTTTCAACTCCCTGATAACTGCCTGGTCTCCTCCCACCTTATCAATCGTCCAGAGCACTGCGCGGATATCAACACAGATCGTGCGGTTCAGGTCTTTATCGTAAGCGATCTGGTGACTCAGTGCCTCATAGTTTCCGTCAAAGGCAAGCCCCAGTAACTCACCTTTTGCATTTATAACCGGGGAACCCGAATTACCACCCGTTATATCATTGTTTGTGATAAATGCAACGACAAGATCATTCTTTGTTTTATCAATATATTGACCGAAATCTTTTTTCTTCATCATTTCCAAAACTTTTGGGTGGATGTCAAATTCGTAATCGTCGGGTATATATTTTTCAAGGAATCCTTTTGATGTTGTTACATAGTCATAATGAACCGCGTCTCTTGGATTATAGCTTTTCACAGTTCCAAAGCTCACTCTCATTGTGAAAGTAGCGTCCGGATACATTTTCTTCGCCTTGACGGTATCCATCTGCATAATGCCTTTCAGGTACAACCTTCCCAGGTCATTATTTGTGGCATTGAATTGTTGAAAATAGGGCGCGTACTTGCCGTTGTAGTTTTTTGTGAATGTGCTGGCAAAATTAAAAGCGGGATCCTGTTGAAGTTTATTTGCGTCGGGGTGAGCGATAAAATCATTCCATCTTGCATCATCAAAAATCATCGTCTTGCTGAAGACATCAGCGGCGAATTTTTTGTAAGTCGCTTCATCTTTCAGATCGCCAAATTGATTCCTCAGGTCGTTGTAAAAACCAGTGGGATGCTGTTCCTGGGGAATATCTTCATAAAACATTTTTGTCACCGTTGCCAGTATGTTCTGATCTGAGACCTTATTTTCTTCAGCGACAAATTCTTTCCTATAACTGTTCGCCATATCAAGCGCCTTCTTTGTGTCGGCCGCAGTAGACCCTGTGCCCACCAAAGCCTTTTCTACCTGGAGGAGACTTCCGGCAAACATGATCAGCGGCGATCCGTAGATCCCTTCATTCATGAACACCCTGGTTTTTGAATAGGGGCGCCATGCGTCATATGCCTTTTCCCAATCGGTAAAAATGTTTTCATATTCTGGTTTCCCTTTTGCCCATGCCGCAAATTTTTCTTCCGCCTTTTTCTTTTGCCCATAAACATCATACTTAATAAGTTCTTTGCTCTCGCCGTCAAAAAATTTCCAGTAGTTCGCGATGCTTGCATAGGATGATGCCAACTGCAATTTGGTCGCAGGATCTTTTTTCATTTCGGCGAACATATATTTCAGGCGCATGTCACGCAGCTTTACCAATGTCGGGTTATTAATGTCGATCTTTTGCTTTACCCCGTATGAAGTTTCATAGCGGTTTGTTGAACCGGGATAACCGTAGATCATTGCATAGTCACCCTCTTTGACGCCCTTTATTGAAATTGGAAGGAACCATTTTGGCTTCAAAGGGATATTTGCTTCTGAATATTTTGCCGGCTTACCGCTTTTATCGGAATACACGCGGAAGACCGCAAAATCAATGGTATGACGTGGCCATTCCCAATTGTCAGTATCACCACCAAATTTGCCGAGGTTCTCCGGCGGAGCCACCACCAATCTTACATCCTTGTAACGCTGATAGATAAAAACAAGGAACTGGTTGCCCTTGAACAAAGAGCTGACCCTTGCTTCGATACTTTGCGCGGTGTCGGAAAGCCTACTGTTAATACTCATGAGCACTTTTTGCTGGCGCTGTACCCGATCCATCCCCGTCAACCCCTGTAATGAATCCATCACTTCCTTTGTCACATCATCGATTCGCAAAAGAAACTGCACGGTTAAGCCCTCCGCCGGAATTTCTTCTCCTCTTGATTTTGAATAAAAACCATCACGCAGGTAATTATGATCAACCGTGCTTGCCGATGCAATCACTTCGTAGCCACAGTGATGGTTGGTAAATACCAACCCCTCGGGACTTACAATTTCGCCAGTGCAACCACCGCCAAAAATGACGATTGCGTCTTTAAGTGAAGGTTTGTTGATGCTGTAAAGTTGTTCCTTCGTCAATTTCAACCCTTTTTTAACCATGTCGTTGTATACCTGCTGACCAAGCAAGAGTGGCAGCCACATTCCTTCATCAGCAATGGACTTAAAGAAAAGGACGAACAGGAAAATAATAGTGATGAATAGTTTTCTCATGATTCTGTGATTTGTAAGTGTGACAAACGTACTTTAATTTTTGCAATTGATATATGATATTGTGATAATGGGTGCGCCGGGCGTGGTCAATGCTAAGAATGGTTTTAGGTATAAGAAGTTGCTTTAAGTAAGTGAAAATATTCTAAACAAACACAAATACCACTTGAAGCAAGATAACGCCCGCCTCAATAATTGCGCCGGCAAAAATCAGGCAATAGGGATATATACTTATCAATCCTT
>DASYSW010000677.1:0-5833 GCA_036002905.1 Chitinophagaceae bacterium | reverse complement strand
TTTTCTAAAGATGAACAAAGACTCAAAATTTCATTGCTTGGAGCCTTACTGGTTTATGGGCTTTATGCCCGCGTTTACTTTCGGCAATTCCGCGTCCCGTTTCGAAAATCTGCGCACTATGATGGTGGACGGCGATGTCTTACTGAATAACTGTTTTCTTGAAATCTTTAAATAGATCAACCGCTCGTTGGTATTCAAAAGAGGAAAAATTTTTAAAATGCTCCCACCGGTAGTCACTAATGTTTTTGCCATCAAAATAATAAAAGGCAAAAATTGATAAATAGGGATTTTTAGTAAACGCCCAGAATATTTTAAACGGTTCGCCATTCGAATAGTAAATTATAGCTTTATTGTTCAGGTGAGGAATCGAAATGGTATTTTCTATTTTTAAAATTTGCCCTCCCTTGGTAAAGTATTTGTTCCTGAAAAATATTGAATCCGAAAACTTAAGGGGGTATATGTAAAAAGTACGTCCCTTGCGCAGGTCTGAAGAATCAAGCACGGAGACCTGGTATTTGATATATTCAATCATCTGAAAAACGGGCGATGACGCTGACAGGCTTTGCGGGCGGATGTAGCCCGATGCTTCAAACATTGTTAATCCCGATAGAGAATCTATTTTATCAGAAGCTCCATCAAAATATTTGCGCTTGTATGAATCACTAAGGTTACTTAGTTCCGGGTTTGATTTTGATTCCTGGCAAAAACAGGTGAAAAAACCAAAAAACACAAATATGGCAGTCGTTAGTTTTTTCATTTCCTCAAATTTACGAAACTAATTGACTACGGTTACTAACGTCCCGTGCATCCGATAATTAATAAAAATCTGGAAGTAAGTGTTACTCACGCTAATTGTTCAGCCTTCTTGCGTTCTGTGATATCTTCGGAAGTCGCTACAAATCCATCCTCCAACTTAACGGCTACCACGTGAAACCAGGTATTGAAGTTTTCGTCGTTATAGTAAGTTTCAAAATCAGCGCGGTTTCCTGTTTCTACTACCATTTTAAATCTCTCAAACATTTCTGACTTCATCCAATCAGGATGGACTTCCGAAAGCAACTTTCCTTTCCTGTCGGAAACCTTGTAACTAGTGCCCAGGGCGTTGTTTGCCATGATGTACCTGAAGTCAATTATTTCACCACGGTCATCGCGAACAGATTGCATCACGCGTATCGTGCCCAGTGAAGAATTTATAACGGATTGCAAAAGATCGTTCTTCCTTTGTAATTCTTCTTCAGCCTGTTTTTGAGCAGTAATGTTCTGGATAATGTTGACAATACTTTTTACATTCTGTGCTTCATCTCTTTCCAAAACCTTTGTACGTACGCGACACCATACCCAATCATTAGTTAAGTGCTTTGATCGATATTCAAAAGTGGAAACGTCATCATCAGATAAATTCGCAAGTGCCGCTATATATGTTCGCAGCCCTTCTAGATCATCCGGATGTATCAGGGCATGTCGCTCCTCGACAGTCATTTTTTTCATTGCATCAACGTCAAACCCATTCATATAAAAGGCTGCCTGGTTGTGATAGAGTATCTCACGCGAGGGATATGCCTGCACGCTGATCATGTCCGGCAGTGTGTTCGCAATACTTTGCAACAGGTCCTTGCTTTCTTTTAACTCCGCCGTGCGCTCCTGCACTTCCTGCTGCAACTGTGAAAGATATCTTTCTTCACCTTGTCTTCTCTCAAGAAGATCAGCTGCCTGCCTTGCTAATACGTCCAACAGATCAAACTCTCTTTCCGACGGATCGTGAATGGTCCGCCAATGCGTGGAGATCATTCCTATGAGCTTTCCTGACCTGGTAATGAGCGGTGTGGATTGGGCCGTGCGGATACCCGCCCGCTGGTGACATTGAAGATTTTCCTTTCCCCATATGAGTTCGGAATCTTCGACATCGCGAATAAATACTCGCTTACCCCCTTGCAGAGCTGCACCACAACTACTTTGACCCCCTTTTTTAACCCATTGCCAACACTTTGTAGCTTCCGGATCGATTCCCTTGACGGCCAGGAGTAACAGTTCATTCTTCTCAGGGAACAAAAGTTGCATCGTCGCTATGTCCGAACGCATGATAGCAGTAGCGGCATTAAGCAACTGCTCGTATATTTTCTCAACATTATTCTCTTCTATTAATTGCCTGCTTATGGACTGCAATAATTTTGTGTCGGCAAGGTCTGCAGCCAATCTTTCTTCACTTACTCGCAATGACTCTTCTGCTTTTTTGCGTTCAGTAATATCCAGGAAAACCGAAGCTACCTGGTTGCTGTCTTTATAACGAACCTTTGTAAGACTGAATTCAAACCACTTCTTAAAGATATCAGAGTACCGTGTAAGCCGAACTCTTTTGCCTGTCCGAACAACTTCGCCCCAGGCCTGCATTCGTGATTCGTCGTATTCGGGATGTGCCTCCTTGATGGTTCTTCCAGCGAGACTTTCGCCAAAAATCTTTTGTGCCGCAGGATTTTCTTCAAGAATCGCAAGGTCAACAACTCTGCTGTTATCATTTTTATCAAAGATCACTTCTACCAGGTGAAAACCTTCGTCGATAGAATTGAAAATGGAAAGGTACTTGTCAGTAGCCCTTTGAGCAAGTTCGTCCTTCAGGCTCAGTACTTGCCGTTCGGCTTTCTTTCTTTCCGTAATGTCCCTGAATACAATGGCGACCCGGTTCAAGGTTTCATCGTTGATCCGAAATGCATAAAGCTCCAATATCTTTTCCTGGGAATCCATTGCTCGTTCAAACCGAACGTCCTTACCGGTTTCCACAATGGAGTTATATATCTCGTACCACTCTTCGGACTCCTTCGGAAAAGCTTCCCTGATCGTTTTTCCGACTATTTCAACAGTTCCGATATGTACGCCAAATGCGGGGTTTACTTCAACAAAACGAAAATCGAGGGGTCCGTCACCATCTACCTTTTCGATAATGCAAAAGCCTTCATCTATGGAATTGAAAAGTGCCTGGTACTTGTCGGTTGCACGCCGTGCTAACTCATCTTTTAATTCGACTAGTTCCTGCTCTGCATTCTTTATTTCGGTAATGTCTTCCCAAACCTGTACTAAACGGTCAGTGCCAAGAGGTGCATTGGAAATAAGAAACCAGCCATCCACGCCCACCGATTCAGCCTTCAATGTATAAGTATTTCGTTTACCTGTTTCCATCACCTCCCTAAAATGATCCAGTTGGTCAATACCATCCTTTCCGAAATCCGTGAGCATCATACCTAGTTGATTTATGCCTGGCAAGGCTTCCATCGTTCGGCGATTGACGAATTCACATTGGAAATTTTCTATTTCTTCATTTTTGTTTCTTACAACTTTGAAAACCGCAATGCCTACGTTGGGCGCATTCATTATTCCATTTAACAACTCCGTGCTTTCTCTCAATGCACTTTCTGCCTTTCTCATCTCAGTTATGTCCCTGGCGATGGCCAGTACCGTTTCTACTTGCCCCTGTTCGTTCCTCTCAGGAACCATTCTTGCAAAGAAGTGATGGAGACCATCCGGAGAAGGAAATACCTGGTATGCGGTTTCTGGTCGCCCCGTTTCAAAAACTACCCTTAATTTTTCCATCCATGGATAGGCAATTTCATCAGCCTGTCCCATTTCGCTACTTGTTTTGCCATACAAACTTTCACGGGAAACTCCTGTCTTTACTTCTGCAGCACTGTTGGCATAAATAAGTTTCAGCTCTTTATTCCAGCGTGAAATGACATCCGGGGTATTTTCAACCAGGGAGTGAAACTGCGCTTCCTGTTTAATGATCTGTTGCTCTATTCTTTTTCTTTCTGTGACATCAAAAAAACTGGCTATGCAGCCGTCGTCAAGTTTCGACACACTTACGAGCAACCATGAATCAACATCCAGGTCATCATCCTTAAAAAGAACCTCGCCCGCCCAGGGAATACCGGTCTCTATCACACGTACATAATGTTCAAATAAGCTTACTTGTTTTAGACTTGGAAGATCTTTGCTAAAAACCGTGCCCTCCAGTTCACCCCTTTTTTTGGCCGCCACTGCGATGCGATTTGCGAAAATATATTCAAGATCGATGATCGATCCCCTTTTATCGCGTATTGCCCTTAGTGCCGTAATGCCATTGGGAGAATTTTCCAGCACAGAATTAAACCAGTTGTTTAATTTTTGGGATTCCTGCGTTGCCAGTATTGTTTCATGAATGTCATGGGCAACACCAATCGATCGAAGAGGTCTGCCCTGCTCGTCTCTTTTAAAAATATGATCATTGAAGCGAAACCACCGGTAAGAATCGTCCTTAATTTTCAGCCTCGCTTCCAGCACCTCGAGATTACGGTCTTCTTTTGAAAGAAGATAAACGTACTGCATGGCTCTTTCATAATCCCAGGGATGAATGAGTTCCCTGAAAATATTTTTCCCCTGCATGAAAAAATAACTTTTGTCACGCCCCGAAAGATCATTTGCATTAATGTTGATGTAAATGAAATCGCATGTTTCGAGGTCAAGTACGTAGGTAATGGCAGGTCCTGAGTCAGCTATCTGCTTCAGAAAAAGAGGATCATCACTGAACTGGCTGAACAGATCATTGTTTTGTTCATCATCAAATTCCTTGCTTCTATCGTTACTCCTTCTACTCATTTACGGCAATCGCTGAATATCTTCATACCACTATCCCTTTAAGAAATGAAAAAGAATATATTCCATTTTTGTTGCAGATAAAGCTCGAGGTTTAATGGTAGACTGAGGGGGTCTTTGCAAAAATTTTCGCTCCGGGGGTTAATAAAGTTAAGAGTTTTTCAAGTTCGTAGATACATTTTTCTCCCCAAAAATTTTTTGAGATTCATCAAACGTTGCGGAAGGTTAACCTGGACAGCCAGTCCTGGAGAATCGATAGAAAAAACCCCTTAGATGTCGCTTACTCTATTTAAGCCGGGCAAATTTTGAGATTTGACAATGTTATCGTGCGGTTTGCCCAATTTTATATCCTTTAAAAACTCCGAAGGTTTTATCCCGGTCACTTTTTTGAACGCTGAAATAAAGGTATTCCGGTTGTTAAACCCTGCCTCGTTGGCAATTGTTTCAAGTTTTTTATACATCCATTCTTTTTTCAACAGTTTGTCGATGGAAAAGATAATCCTGTATTCATTTATAAAATCATTAAAATTCATTTTATAGTACTTGTTAATAAAGCCAGAGAGGTAGTGGACGGGGATCTGGGTTTCCTCTGAAAACATTTTTAAAGTGTAGCCGTGCTGAAGGAATGATTTCTTTTCTTCCAAATGCTTCCGGACAGTCTCTTCAATTTCAGCCATACGCTTGGATGATATCACCAATGACGCCTGGTAGCCTGGCCTGTGCTTTGGTTTCTTAGACTTAAACCGGTTAATTCCGAAAAAAGCTTTTGCTTTTAAAGTAATTTTCTTTGCACGAAATGATGATTTGAGTGTTTTCAACACAGGAAACCATCCGAGCAATAAGGAGTAAAGTTTTGAATGGCCTTCCATAATTTTCTTTTAATAGTTAATCAGGTATACTTTATAAGACGCCTAAACTTACGGTTAATTTCGAAATGAATTGACTTGTTAATAATTTGTTCACCTCGCGGGGAAAACCCATTAAATGGCTTGGAAAACAGGCAACTAAACCGTGGGAACAGACAGTCCTGTAACGGGCTTTGATATCCGGAATTTACGATCATTAGCAGTCAATTCAAAACAAACAATCTATTGTCACAAGAAATCTTGGCGAACGTCTTAAGGGGCGGCTCGTATAAGAGTGTTAATCAGAAGCCATAATCAGAGACTAGAGTAAGATAGGGTGAATTGAAGTTAAACTCTCTTTGAAATTA
>DASYSW010000676.1:0-11128 GCA_036002905.1 Chitinophagaceae bacterium | reverse complement strand
GACCCGAAGGCAAAAACTGCTTTGAGTGACGAAGAAGTGATCAGGAAGGAAGTGCAGAGCAAACTTTATTATGTAAAGTACTTTCTTTCTCGTGAGACGTCAGACGTGAGTCGTGAGACAAATACTCGCCACTCACCACTCACTACTCACGATTCACGGCTCACGACTGACGACTTCATTACCATTGCCACGGTTCGCCCCGAAACTATTTTAGGTGATACAGCTATCGCCGTCAATCCCAACGATGATCGCTATAAACATCTTCACGGACAGTTTGCCTTTGTTCCATTGATCAACCGCCGAATTCCGATCATTACTGATGAATATGTAGAAATGGACTTTGGAACGGGCGCATTGAAGATCACGCCTGCTCATGACAAGAACGACTACCAGATCGGTGAAAAACATGGACTCGAGATCATCGACACCATGAACGATGACGGGACCATGAGTGAAGCGGCGCAACTATATATTGGTGAAGACAGGTTTGAAGTACGAAAGAAAATTGTAATGGAATTAGAGTCAAAGGGTCATTTGGTAAAAATTGAAGATTATACTAACCAGATCGGCTTCAGTGAAAGAACCGACGTTGTAGTGGAAGATCGCCTTTCGTTACAATGGTGGGTGGACATGAAAAAAATTTACAAGCCCGCATTGGAAGCAGTCATCGACGAAGAAATAAAATTCTATCCCGCCAAATTCAAGAATCTGTATCGTAACTGGATGGAAAATATCAGGGATTGGTGCATTAGCCGCCAGCTTTGGTGGGGACATCGAATTCCTGCATGGTATGATGATGAAGGAAATGTATATGTAGCAAAGACGGAGGAAGAAGCACATCGTCAATGGTCAATGGTGAATGGTCAATCAAAAGACTCTCCTACTCACCATTCACCACTCACCACTCACCTCCGCCAGGACGATGACGTCCTCGACACCTGGTTCTCCTCATGGCTTTGGCCCTTTGAAGTTTTCAAAGGCTACAGCAATCCGGGTAATCCAGAGATACAATATTATTATCCCACCAACACTTTGATCACCGCCCCCGAAATTATCTTCTTTTGGGTCGCAAGAATGATCATGGCCGGGTTCGAATACATGAAGGAAAAGCCTTTCAGCGACGTGTATTTTACAGGCATTGTTCGTGACGAGCTTGGAAGGAAAATGAGTAAACAGCTTGGCAATTCTCCTGATCTTCTTGGGCTCATTGATAAATATGGAGCGGATGCGGTGCGATTCGGGATCATGATCTCCTCTCCTGCCGGCAATGATCTCTTGTTCGATGTAAAAGAAGAAAGCACGTTAAAGCAGGGAAGCTTTTTTATCAATAAGATGTGGAATGCATTGAAGCTGGTGAAAATGTGGGAGAGCAAGCAGGCCGCAAGCGACAAGCCGCAAGCTGCAAGCTTCGCAGTTGACTGGTTTGAGAATAGATTGAACGAAGCAAAAGTGGAGATCGAAGAACTATACAAGGACTTTAAACTGAGTGAGATTTTAAAAACAATTTATTCCTTGATCTGGGATGATTTCTGCAGCTGGTATTTGGAATGGGCCAAGCCCGGTTTTGAAGAATCAATTGATGCAAATGTTTACAGTAGAACTGTCCAATTTTTCGAAGAACTGATGCAGCTGCTTCATCCATTCATGCCCTTTGTAACAGAAGATATCTACCATCAATTAAAAGAAAGAAAGGAAGGGGACGACCTGACAGTGAGAAGACTGAAAAAATATAGCATTCAGAATTCGGAAATTTTAAAGCAAGGCGAATTGCTAAAAGAGGTTATTACGGCGATTCGTGATGCAAGGAATAAAGTTCAACTAAAGCCAAAGGACCAGGTCAAACTTCATATCCGGGCTGACAATTCTTCTGCTTACAAAAACATCGAAAACATTTTACAAAAACAAGTGAATGCTGAATCTGTTAGTTATGTCAATGAAGCAGTGTCAAACTCTATCAATGTCGTCGTTCAGAAAGATAAATTTTTTATTGAATCGAAAAGCCACGCCGATACCTCTTCTCACAAAGAGGAACTGCAAAAGGACCTGAGTTATCTTGAGGGCTTCCTTGCTTCTGTAGAAAAGAAATTAGCGAATGAACGTTTTGTCCAAAATGCAAAACCCGAAGTAGTGGATATTGAAAGAAAGAAAAAGGCCGACGCGGAAGCAAAGATCAAAGCCATCAAAGAAAGTCTCGAAAGTTTGAACTAGCGATGGCTGGCCGTAGATTGAATCTCCGGATAACGATTTTATTGTGGTATCACAATCGGTATCAAAATTTCAAACACATTTTTTTGATTTGAACCAGTCACGTCCGTGTCGAGTAAATGGCTCAACCGAAAACCAAACGTCAATGGATACTCATTCCACCATTTTGTGTCCAGGTAAATTTCTCCGCCCAGACTGCGCAGATTTTCGGTTGCGGTCTTGTCTCTTGAATAAACTTTCTCAAAATCATAAAATGCATTTCCTCGTATTCGTTGGAAATACAAAATATTACCAAAACCCCAATCGGGATAAACGATCGGAAAATGGTAATTCATACTGGCTCTCCACATCCGGCTGTTGTAATAGTCATCATATCCCCTTGCATTTGCAAAACTGTTGCTGAATATAATGTTTGTGGTGTCCCGCTGCTGGAAGGAACCATTAAGCACAATACTGTGTGTCGGGAAGAAGCCGGGCAAATAAATAAATGCATTTGCAATAAACTGGTAGCTGTCATACAAACTGAGCGCATACCGGTAGTTCATCGAAATACTGTATCCGAGTCGTGGATAAATGTGTTGCACCGCCTGCGGTTTATATTGGCTCCATGAAAGATAATGATGGAGATAGCCAAAATGACTGTCCAGCGAATCACCACCCTTAAAATTTTGCACCTCGTAGACGTAATTTGTACCCAGGTTCAGGTTCTTTATCGTTAGTCCATTTGTAAAATCAAATGGAAAACTTAAACCAATTCTCGCCTCGAGCCTGTTGATCTCAAAGGGTGTGCTGTTAATGACCACCGGCTGATCAAAGGTGTTTTCCAATCCGCCATTGATGAAAGGATAAAATCCTCCATACACAAGATTTGCACCCACACCATTTGATTTATCGCTCCTGTTGTAGTGATAGAACAATTCTGTCGAAAGCGTATTTAAAATATTGTCGCTGTAGATCGAATAAGTAAAATCGGGATCCTCGAAATAAGGACGCCAGCTATGAAATCGAAAGAGATGGCCATCTTGTTTATACTTTTCCACTGCAAATTTTCTGTCGGGAACCTTTTGGAGCAAAATATCGTGCAATTCATTTGAATGAGCCACAGGAAATTCAACCGCTGCATCTTTGATCTCTATTTCACTTATCTCTGTCCACTTCGACTCATCGAGGTTCATTTCTTTCAACTGGTAGCCTTCGGCCGTAAACCCACTCCACACCATTTTGTTATTCGCAGCATTTACAAAGTAATTTCCCAACTGGGTTTGTGTGATCCTGTAAACTTTTTTGTCGTTCAATCGCAATGCATACAATTCATCATTGCCTGAGAAGGAAGCAGTGAAATAAACAAAGCCATTATTTACGCTGAGGTAACCGATCACGCCGTAAGAAGGGATTGTCAGGCGCTCGACACTTCCGGCAGCAATATTGGCGATGGCGAGCGCCATGTGTCCATCATTTAATCGTACGCTAGTAACCAACGAGCCATCGTCGATAAATTTCGGATCGGTAAATAAGCTGATCTCTGCCGAGTGAAATTGCTGGATGATCTTTCCTTCTCCAATACTCAATATATGCAGCTCACTTTCGCCGCCCGGAAGGACCTGCACGGCCGCAATCTTGTTTCCGTCAGGTGAAATATCCGGTGTAAAATATTTTGTGCGCGACATCAATGTCTGTCGCCTTCCATCATTAACATTAAGGATCCTTATCTCGCTAAAATTTTTCCATCCCCAACGGGCATCTGGCCTATATGCTGCGTAAACGATCTTCCCGTTTCTGTAACTAAATTGCTGGTCCAAAGAAATATCCCTTGTCCGCAGTTTGTGCTCCCCATTTACATCTCTTACATAAAACGCAGCAAGCTTCCGGTAACTGCTTTTCAGATACAACAGTGAATCACCGCTAAGCTGGTATGGGAAATAGTAATTTGTGACATACTTTGTGTTGACTGGTGTGATATTATTTATACCAGCTGCGCCGCCCTGGGTTGACTCATGTTGCGACGCTCCGTTCAACGTCCTGTTCCCTGATGAATCTTCATTTGCTCCAGCGTGCCTTTTGTAGAAATCCAAAGCATTTTGCCGAAAGGTTCTATAATCGACGCCGGAATATTTTTTAACTGCTTTTTGGAATGGATAAAACAGTCCTTTAAATGCGCTGGCATCGTGGGTGACCTTTGACCAGAAGTCCAACCCATACTTCTCCCGGCCATAATTCACCATCAGGTATCCAAGCGGGTAGTGATCCGGTATATAATCTTTCATCGAATTGTTGCGCAGCTTCATCCATTTGTAGTTCTTATTGTACTGCCAGAGACTTTTATATTGATTCAGGAAAAAAGCGACCCTTCCCCTCCCCTGGTTTGT
This sequence comes from Chitinophagaceae bacterium, assembly GCA_036002905.1. Classification (GTDB taxonomy): domain Bacteria; phylum Bacteroidota; class Bacteroidia; order Chitinophagales; family Chitinophagaceae; genus VBAU01. The sequence goes on along the minus strand of DASYSW010000676.1, from coordinate 6,557 downwards.
CGTGATCGTCTCATTATAGACTGCATCACCCTCAAAGAACCAGTCAGGCACAGCGGCATTTACCGCCACCAATAACCCTTCTTCACCAAATAAATAATATGCGAGCTTACTGATACCATTCCGAAAGTTATTGAACTGTTCTACATGCCTGAACTCATGCACGGCTAATTCTTCAGGCCAGTTGATACTGCCGATATCAAAATTGCTAAGAGGTGGCGTTAGGTAAAATTCACTTCTGAAAGGCGCTAATGAAACATATCCATTCGAAATTGTCGTTTGCGTCTGCAGCACGATATTTACTTTACGTACCTGGCTACCCAGCGGAGCGGGATTATTTTTTGCCAGCCAATGAACAATATTTGAAACCCGCTGGGCCGTTGAATCTATTCCCTCCGGGAAAATAATTCTGGCCGTGTCTGTATTGATCTGTCTCCAGTGAATGGACGGAGGATTGCCGCCAAATACCTGGGCCCTTAAGCAACAAACAAACAGCATTAAACAAGCAACAATTGAAGCCTTCTTCATCAAGGGAAGATACGGAGGAAAAAATTTTATATGGATTTATTACCTTCAACAAAGAACTTTGATACCCGCCAAAAACATCTCAATCATGAAACTTTCTTCACTGCTGCTTGCAATTTGCCTGAATAATATTTCGTTTGCCCAAAAACAGTGGCCCGTATTAAAACACTACGAAGACAGGTTCATTGAAAAAATTGCAATGCCTGTCGGAGGCATTGGTACCGGGAATATTTCGATTGGGGGAAACGGGCAATGGAAAGATGTCGAGATCATGAATAAACCCGGCATGGGTTTTTATGGTTCCGTTACACCCAAACAGGCGCCTTGCTTTATGGTATTCACAGAGACACCCGGTGGCGAAAAAAGATCAAAAGCGTTGATGGGACCAATACCGCCACCTCAATATGCGGGTCAGCAGGGAAGTGAAGCACCCAATCATGGACTGCCGCGTTTTGAACATGCTTCGTTTGATGCTGCTTATCCTTTTGCCATTGTAAATCTTGAAGACGATGAAATGCCGGTCTCTGCAAAAGCAAAAACATTTAATCCATTTATTCCGGGCGATGAATTGAGCAGTGGGATTCCGATTGCGGTTATCCGGTATGAAATAAAAAATAAAACCAAGGGAACATTAACCGTAGCCGTAGCCGGCTCGCTGGATAATTTCATTGGAATGGACGGATCGAAGGCCGAGTTCAATTCATTTGACCGGAGTTTGAATTTTCTTGGAACAAAAAATAACAGGAACACTTTCAAACAAACAAATACGCTTGCCGGTATCTACATGACATCGGACAGCGTCGATCACGACTCGAACGCCTGGGGGACTATCGCATTAACAACCCCGGTGGTCAGCAATAATAATACGATCACTTACCGAACTCAATTTAATCCCAAGGGATGGAATGCCAACCTCACCGATATGTGGGATGATTTTTCTGATGATGGCATGTTTAAAAATTTATCATTCGCTGACAAGGTAAATGATCCGAGAGCTGCACTTTCAGTACGTTTTCAATTACCGCCCAACGAAACAAAGGAGATAGAGTTTTTACTGACCTGGAATTTCCCTAACAGAAAAAACTGGGATGATAAAGTGACGATCGGGAATTATTACGCGACACTTTATAAAGATGCATGGGACGTCGCTGAAAAAACTTTGCCCCAACTTTCAGTGCTCGAGGAAAAAACAATTGATTTTGTTGACCTGGTTGTGAACAGCAATTATCCTGCAATCGTAAAAGAGGCGGCACTATTCAATACCAGCACACTTCGCTCGCAAACAGCCTTCCGCGACAAACAGGGTTATTTCTTTGGATGGGAAGGTGTGTTTGCCTCTACCGGTTCTTGTTATGGTAATTGCACTCACGTCTGGAACTACGAACATGCGACACCATTCTTATTCGGTGATCTCGCCATGAAGATGCGTGAAGTAGAATATCAATATGGGCTCGATGACAGTACTGGTCTTATGGCATTCAGAGTTTCGTTACCATTTGATAAAAAAACAAATTGGAAAGTCGCTGCTGCCGATGGGCAAATGGGAACTATTATGAAAACATACCGGGAATGGCAGTTATCAGGTGACGAAAATTTTTTAAAGAATATCTATCCCGGAATAAAAAAAGCTTTGTCGTTTGCATGGATACCCGACGGATGGGATGCAGACAAAGATGGTGTGATGGAGGGATGCCAGCACAATACAATGGACATTGAATATTTTGGGCCAAATCCTGAAATTGAATTCTGGTATCTCGGCGCGTTGAAAGCTGCCGCAGCTATGGCTCATTATTTAAACGATAAAGATTTTGAGAACACATGCACCACACTTTTCAACAAGGGGAGTAAATGGACGGATGAAAACCTTTTTAATGGAGAATTCTATTTTCAAAAAATTCAGCCTGTTAAAAATAAAGAAGACATCGCTATTGGATTAAGCGCCGGTATGGGGGCAAAGGATGTTTCCAATCCCGATTTTCAAATTGGTGAAGGCTGCCTGGTGGATCAATTAGTCGGACAGAATATGGCGTTCATTTGCGGACTTGGATATCTGGCCGATCCCAATCACATAAAGAAAGCACTCCAAAGCATCTGGAAATATAATCATGTAAAAACTTTCGGTGATCATTTCAACAACATGCGCTCGTATGCTCTGGGTGATGAAGCGGGTCTGATGTTGACAGCTTATCCTGATCCAACGAAACGTCCAACAATCCCTCTTTCGTATGGCTTTGAAGCGTGGACAGGTCTTGAATACACGGCTGCTACAGGAATGATCTATGAAGGAATGAACCAGGAAGCCAATGATGTGATCACTGATGTGCGCAACCGGTATGACGGTTATAAACGAAATCCTTTTAACGAAGAAGAATGTGGCAACCATTATGCAAGGGCTATGGCGAGCTGGTCAGCAATTGTGGCATTAAGTGGCTTTCACTATTCAGGCGTAACTCATGCATTTACTATTACTTCAACGCCCGGAAACTATTTTTGGTCTGATGGGCATAGTTGGGGGAATGTAACGGTAAGCAGCAATAAGGTGACCATTGCTGTCCATTATGGAAAGTTGACCGTTCAGACAATCAAGTTGAACAATGGCAAAGCGCTAAAGTTGCCGAAGGTGATGAGCATTGCCGAAAATACTTCATCTGAGTTTACGATCAACTAACAATTAATCAGGAATACCCTGGTGAAACATCAGGAAGCTAACAAAATACAAACCAGCCGGCAGTTTTGGTGGTTGGGAGGTAGATTAGTTCTAATTTTAATTGAGACCACCTCCGTCCTTTCTACTGAATGTTCACATGAGAGTAACGTTACAAAAAACGACTGCTTAATTTAAAAAACATTCAAAATGAAAAAGAAGGCCAAAATCTTTCTGCTTTTTTCAGCATTCCTATTCCCCTCATTTCTCTTTGCTCAGACATCGATTACTGGCAGAGTAACGGACGCAGGAACAAACATACCTCTGCAGGGAGTTACGATCACAGAGCGTGGGACGAACAATGTGAAGGTTACTGATGCCAATGGAAATTTTTCAATTTCCGTAAGTAATCTCCAGGCGAAATTGGTCATCAGTTCCGTTGGCTATGTAACACAAACATTGGATCCCACAAGCAACATGACTGTGAGTCTTAGCATTGACAACACCAAACTGAGTGAAGTAGTTGTTACAGGGCTTGCGAGTTCTGTCAAAAGATCAAATCTTGCGAATGCGGTTGCGTCTGTGTCAGGAAAAGATCTTGTAGGAACCACCGTTCAGTCAACAGTTGACGGCGCTTTGTATGGAAAATTTACAGGCGCAAATATTTCTGCCAATTCCGGCGCACCCGGTGGTGGCATCTCCATGAAACTTCGGGGAATCACTTCCCTTGTTGCTAATTCGCAACCTCTGTTTATTGTTGACGGAGTGTACTTTGATAACTCGTCGATCAATGGTGGGCTAAATGCAGTTTCAAAAGCAGCCGGCCAGGGAAGCACCCAATTCCAGGATGATCCGTCGAATCGCGTTGCGGATCTTGACCCCGAAGATATTGACCGTATTGAAATCCTGAAAGGGGCCTCGGCTGCAGCCATATATGGTTCAAGAGCTGCGGGTGGTGTGGTTATCATCACGACTAAGAAAGGAAAATCAGGTAGGCCCAGAGTGGAAATTGACCAATCAATCGGTGTGCAAATGCAGTTGCACAAACTTGGCCAAAGAGAGTGGGACGACGCGAAAGTCCAGGCATCGTTTGGTTCAGCAGGACTTGCATATTATACTTCAAACAACAAGCAAATTTATGATTACGAGAAAGAGCTGTATGGTAACCATGGATTAATGAGCAATACAAGAGTGGGTTTAAGCGGGGGCAATGACAGAACAACATACTATGCAGGATTTACTTATAAAGACGACGAAGGGATCGTCGAAAGAACCGGTTATCAGAAGGCATCCTTTCGTTTAAACCTGACTCAAAAAATTGGCGATTTTCTTGACCTGGCGCTAAGTGCCAATTATGTTGAATCAGAGGCTGACCGCGGCTATTTTAACAACGACAATACAAGTACTACGTTAGGGGTTTCATTTGTATCCACGCCTTCATGGGTTAATCTTTACCCGGACGCAAATGGAAACTATCCCAATAATCCTTTTGTTCCATCAAATTTTATTCAGTCACGAGATTTGATCACCAATAAAGAAAAAGTCAACCGCACATTGTTAGGGGGTACCGCAACATGGAAAGTTTTTAACAATGTCAAAAGCGATCTCAAAATAATTGCACGTGGAGGGATTGACTACTATACACTAAATACGATTGCCATCTTTCCGCAGGAACTCCAATTTGAGAAAAACGGTAATGGAACAAACGGCGCCTATATTTATGGCACAACAATCACAAGAAACAGCAATTATAATCTCATTGCTGTTCATGAATTCAGACCAAACAATACTTTAAGTTTTCGGACGCAGGCGGGTATCACGGGGGAAAATGTGAACATCGATAATGTAATAAATACCGCCACTCAATTGGTGGGTGTTCAGACTAACCTTGGCCAGGCTGGATCGATAGCAGTTTCGGAGATAAAGACTCTGCAGCATGACCGCGGTTTTTTTGTTCAGGAAGAATTTAACTATAATGACATCGCAATTATCACTGCCGGCATGCGCGGCGATAAATCTTCACGAAACGGCGATCCTGATAAATTGTATTATTATCCAAAATTATCCGGGGCGTTCAATATTCATCAGCTACCCTCGTGGAAATCAGACAAGATAAGCCAATTGAAATTGAGAGCTGCATATGGACAGTCAGGAAACTTCGCTCCTTTTGGTGCCATCTATACACCGCTTGTGCCGGTAATCTTTAATGGCACCGTTGGCTCGCTTATTACACTAACAGAAGGGAACCAGTCCATAGGGCCGGAAAAACAATCGGAACTGGAAACCGGGATTGACGTAGGTTTCTTGCGTAATAGAGTAACACTTGAATTAACTTATTACACAAAGAAAGTGGAAGACCTGTTGTTGAATGTACAGGTTCCCACTTCGTCGGGATTTACATTTGCCTGGAGGAATGTAGCCACGATCCAAAATCATGGAATTGAGATCGGGTTAAATGCAATTCCCATCAGTAAGAGAGATGTGAAATGGGTGTCAGGCATTAATTTCTGGAAAAATACAGCCAAGGTGACACGGCTGGATGTGCCCGCATTTAACACTGGAGCCTTTGGAGCTACGCTGGGGACTTACAGGATACAGGAGGGAAAGAGCCCTACACAAATAGTGGGTATAGCAGGACCCGGCGATAAAGTTGACGCTGAGTCAGGACTTGGCGTATTTGGGGATGGAGAACCGGATTTTCAAATATCATTTACAGAAGCCCTCACCTATAAAAGATGGGAATTGAATGTCCTGATGCACTGGAAACAGGGGGGTGACAATATTAATCTTACGACATTGCTTTCCGATATTTTCGGCACCTCACCTGATTATGATAAAAAATCATTGGATCCCACGGGTGCGCTTGCAAATGGGCCATATCGTTTGAATGCGCTGGGCACAACCGCAAAGCCCTGGGTAGAGGATGCAAGTTATTTCAGAGTTCGTGAAATAGGACTGCGTTACCATATGCCAAGAGAATGGTTCAGGAATATTGCCGACGTAAGGGTGGGCGTTTCTGGTCGTAACCTGATCAACGTATTTAAATATAATAGCTACGACCCGGAGGTAAGCAATTTTGGAACAAATGCTATTTCAAGCAACGTTGAGGTCACGCCATTTCCGTCGGCCAAGAGTTTCAATTTTGATCTTTCAATCACGTTTTGATGGAAGCACATTCTTCAATTACAAACACAAAGAATATGAAATACGTTCATAAAAATATAATGGGCATCTTATTTATACCGGTTCTTACGCTTATGTTTTTTTCTTCCTGCAAAGTGGATCCTATACTTGATCCCAACAATCCGGGAATCGGAACCATTTCAGCCAATCCAACATTGGGTGAAATCCAGAATCTTGTTACTGCCATTGAATCAGGCATGAGGGATAA
>DASYSW010000675.1:0-3050 GCA_036002905.1 Chitinophagaceae bacterium | reverse complement strand
GTTCTCGCCAGGGAATTAAAATTCGGTAACGGAAGACCCATTCCAAAACTCAATCCTAACAACGGTAGTTTATCGACCACATGAACATAATCCTGTCCTATAAAAATTCCTGCGCGATAAGTTACGTTGCTGAAATAATTTTTCTTTGGCTCTGGTCTGATTTGGCCCCCAACCCTGAACTGCCAAGCATTTTGAACTGAATCGGCTGTACCATAAAATCTGTATTCACCCCAGTTGTTTTGCACATAGTCAACACCAATCATCCAATTGCCGTATTTATTATTTTGCCGGTCGGCTTTCTTTTCCATAATAAATCCTAACCCGTACCCAGAGGGATAAACGATCTTGCCCTTAACCCCTTTTTGCGCAAACACACTATCGAGTTGCTGGTCCCCGCCTTGCGTTGAAACATATGTCATTCTTAAAAGATCGGTCTCAGTGTTGATCTCGTGTTTCAAGTTACCATAAGCACCTAAGCGCAACAGCAATTTGTTGCTGACATCTATTTTATATTGTATCCCGGCATTTCCATAGATATCACCAAACGATGCCTGTGAGTTATAATTTAAAGGACTATATGCAACGGAGTCGTCAACAAAAATTCTCTTGGTTCCAAATTGTTTCTTGCCAAAAAGGTACCCAAAGTTGAAGCCGATACTAAAATTCTTGATCGCAATTCCCGAACCCAGCGAGGCAAGAAAGGCTCCGCCATCACCGTTGTAATTGGTCACGGCACTATCGATATTCATGCCTGTGTTCGGATCGTACAAGCGTTCAAAATGATTGATCTTATAGTAAATTTTTGTGACTTGCCGCAATCCAAAATTTAATCCCCAATTCTTTTTTACGGGAAGACCAACTTGTAAATACGAAAACAAAATGTCACTACTCGTAAATTTTTCGGGAGTATTTCCCTCGCGCAAAGTATGGCTGGTATAATTTATTCCGACGTCAAATAAAACTCGTCCCGAAGACACTTTCTTTGATCTTTCTTCTTTATACGAAAAAAATTGAGAATAAGACGCAGGATTGCTGAAGTTGATAGAAAGGGGATCGGCATAAGCTGCGGAAATACCTGCCATACCACGGGTTTCAATATTGGTCGAGGGTGCTATGTCACCCAATCCATACCGCGAATAAGGCGAATTTTCCTGGGCATATAGAAAATTACAGGTAATAAGTTGCAGACCGCAGACAATAAGCAGGTTTCTAAGGGTTGTTGACTTCACTAATCGCATATAGTCCTTTAAAAATTAGTTCGGGGTCTGCAAATATCTTCTTTTTTAGATGGGAAGCCAAAATGCCTATATCACCCCCGGTTAAAAGCACGTTAAAGTTCCCATACTTTTCTTCATATGTATCTATAAATCCATCAATCTCTTTTGCCATGCCGATTACAACGCCGGAAAGAATATTGGAATTTGTATCGTATCCGATCAACGGAACATTCCAATCTGCTTTTACTAAAGGAAGCTTGGCTGTATAATGATGTAATGACTGTAGTCTCATTTCCATACCGGGAGATATTCCGCCGCCCATAAACTCGTGGTATTTATTAATAAAATTGTAAGTGATGCAAGTGCCCAGTCCGACAACAAGGATATTTTGTTCAGGATAGAAATAAACTGCGGCGGCTGACAATGCTAACCTGTCGGCTCCGATGGTGTCCGGCTTACCGACCGGGGTCGTGAATGGAAGTTTCGTAAGATGATTTAGCTTATGAAATTTTGTCTTTGATGAAAGCAGGTTCTCAATTTCAATATCATGATTAATGACAGAAGACAGAATAGTTTTTTGTGGTTGAAACTTTTCGAGTAGCGTGCTGATCGTTCCATAGGACCCATCCTGCAATACGATCAGCTCTTGCAGCGCCGAATCGACAAACAGGGCTGTCTTCATTCGCGTATTGCCAAAATCAAAACAAAGAGTTGTAGAAGCCAAGCTATTCTATTTAGCCCGCAAAAGTAGGGAAATGGTAAATCAGTAATCAGTGATCAGTAATGACTAGGGGAAAAACTTCACGAACGGCCCGGGATCAGGCACTCATTACTCATTATTCATTATCTCATTGCCCGAATCCCAGGCCTGAAAGATTTTTGAAATGGCCATTCAGTTTGATCTTTTCCTTTAACTGCTCCATTTCTGCAACCAGAGGAATTACTTTGGTAAGGTGGCGCTTTAAATATTCCTGTCTTTGACGTTCTTGCAGGAGGTGCAGCATTTCATATTCCTCTTCGAGAGACAGGCCTACATGATGTGCTACATCAAATGCCTTTACTTCTTCATCTTTCTTTTTAAAATCTTTGTCGACTTTTAGTAGCTTGTGCAGCTCACGAATACTATTCATTACTTTTTTCATGAGCTCAATATTACCTTGCTCATTGGTCTCGGGATAATTGACGATGGCGCCGCTGTATAATTTATCAGGCACATCATTGATTACTTCTAAAATGCGAAAAACTCTTGATCCCTCTGTCTTTATGTCGATCTCGCCGTTATCATGTACTTTGGTTATTTCAACAATTGTCACGAGTGATCCATAGTCCTGCAACCTGTTTTCAATTACGGTTGGAATGCCAAATTGCTTTTGTTGTGAATAACACTCATTGATCAGTTGCTTGTAGCGGGGTTCGAAGATGTGCAGATTTAAATTTTCGCCGGGATACACCACAATACCAAGAGGGAATATTGGAATAAAGTTCGTCATGCTTCAAAATTAATTCACGACTGAAGTATATAATAAACGTTATTTCTTTAGATTTTATTCTGTCGTTCCTCCATCTTATTTAGTTCCAATAACCGTGCATATTTTATATGGGTATAATACGAGCTCATCTTCGCGCAAATAAAACCTGCACGGCCATCCAAAAAGCCGAGCTTAAAAATGTAATATTTAAGGAATGAAAATACCGGCGCCAGGTATATCCTAACCCAGGAAGATCTTTTTCCTTCACTCGCATATTTTTCCGCGTTGAGCTGCCCATATTTCAACATCTTGCTGGCAAACTCGGCCTTGTTCTTAACGGTATAGTGCAGAACGAAGCCTCTTA
>DASYSW010000674.1:0-5955 GCA_036002905.1 Chitinophagaceae bacterium | reverse complement strand
TTCTCATTTCAGCGACCAGGTCAACAATACCTGGACCATTGGGATGATGCCATCTGCAAGGTGGTACCTGTACAGGAGCAAACCAATCAATCTCTTCTTTCAATATGGTGCCGGGGTTTCCTACAGCTTTGAAAAGTTTCCACTTACCGGCACAGGTTGGGAAGCTGATACTGCAAGAACAGGAACACAGTTTAATTTTTTATCAAAATATGGAATTGGAATTGAGGTTCATCTCAGGAAAAAACTCGCCCTTGAAACCGGATTCAGGCATTTTCACTTATCAAATGGAAATATAAAAGGCGTACAGCGAAATCCATCGCACGACAGCAATATGTTTTTTGTTGGAATCGTCTATAATCATTTTTGAACTTCTGGTAATCTCATTGATTTCACAGATGAACACAGAAGATTGCGACACTGAACTGTTGTAATATCCAATATTTCAACAACCCACTCACCATTCACGACTCACCATCGATGTAATCTGTGAGCACCAATCAATTTCTCTGTCTCATCACCTCATATAATATCATGCCGGCAGCAACCCCAACATTCAAGGATTCAAAGTCGCCGGTCATTGGAATTTTAAACTTTTCATCGGAGATCTTCATCAGCGCAGGATAAATTCCTTTTTCTTCGCTGCCCATGATAATCGCGCAGGGCTCCTTAAAATCGCAATCAAAAACATTTTTGTTCGCCATCATTTCACTGGCAAAGACTTTTATTCCATTCAAGTGGAGTTCGTCAACTGCTTTCATTAAACTATTGACTCTGCACACTGAGATTTTTTCCAACGCACCGGCAGAAGTCAGAATGGCGTCTTCATTCAAGGCTCCTACTCCTTTATCCGGAATGATCAAAGCATGAACACCACAACAGTGCGCCGTTCTGGCAATGCCGCCAATGTTACGGATGTCCGTGATCCCATCAAGCATTAAAAACAAAGGCGTCTCACCCTTCTCAACAATAAAAGATATAACCTCCTGCAGATCTATGTATTGAACTCTTGCAATTTGGGCCACAATGCCTTCATGACCTGTAACGTTAAAGCCGTCGAGTTTTTCAGCGGGCACTTTATTAACGGGAATGTTATGTTGAATGGCCAATGACTTTATTTCCCCGATCAGCCTGCCAGGCATGTTGTTTTGCAGATAGATCCTGTCAAGTTGTTTCCCGGATTCAATAGCCCGTATGACGGCTTCCCTGCCAACAATGAGGGATTTTTTTGGAGGGCGATGCTGCCTGCGAAAATTTTTCACTTCGAAACTTTGATTTTGGAATTATTACAAATCTACTGGTTTAACTTTTTCAATGATCGATTATGCAATTAGCGCGGTTGCTGCATCACATTTTTAAATTCAGTTTATGAAACTCATAGCCTTCATTGCCCTGGTATGGCCTTTAACCGTTTTATCGCAATATAAGCTGAGCGAAAATTACCTTACCTATAAAAAGAATGCGACACAGGAAGACCTAAAAAAATTTACTTTCCAAAACCTCAGGCTTTATCCCATTATTGCCAATGACAGTTTTAAGATGGCTTTCCGAAACCTCACAAAATTCACCCCGTTAAAAAAAGCATTAGCAGAAAAAAAGGTTATCATTACAGAAAAGGGAAACGGAGGCTCCGTAAATGCGCTGGTCATTGAAAATAGATCAAAGGATACCATCATTGTTAACTGTGGCGAAGTAATAAAGGGCGGTCAGCAGGATCGCGTTATCAATACAGATATGGTCCTTTACCCAAATAGCGGGAAAAAGGATCTTCCGGTTTTTTGTGTCGAACAGGGAAGATGGTCACCCCGGAATGAAAGCCTTAGGAATAGCGGCACCGCAGGAGCTGCCGCGTCATTTGACGGATATTATAACTTTAGTTCAATGAGTTTACGTAAAGTGGTGGCAAAAGAATCGAACCAGCTAAAAGTTTGGAACAAAGTGGAAGAAATTAATGACGCAAACAAAACATCAACCGAAACGAAAACGTACACAGCTTTGGAGCAATCGCAGGATTACAGCCTGAACTTGAAGAAATATATTTCCTTTTTTGAACCAGCTATATTAGCAGAAAAAGAGATTGTCGGTGTGATCGTGGTGACTGGTAACAAAGTAATTGGCGCGGACATTTTTGCGACCCACGAATTATTTATTCAAAACTTTAATGGCCTAGTGCACTCTTATGCCACAGAAGCGATCATTAGTGGCAAACCTGTAACGATCAACCAGGCCACGGTTGACAAATACATAAATGACTTATTGGGCAATGAAAAGCAACAGGAAGAGACATTGAAACAAAAAGGAAGCAAGTTTGAAAATAAAGGCAAAAAAATAAGAATATCTTCTTTTGAGTAATAGTAAAGGCCCGCTGCCTGGCGGAGCCTTTAAAAATTTTTTCTGACCTATTTCAGTCCAAAAGCTTTTTTCAATTTAGGAACATAATCTAACTTTTCCCAGGTGAACAGCTCGACCTTCCTCTTTATTTGTCTTCCTTCTGGTGATACAAAAGTCTTTTCGATGATCTCTGGTTTGCGCCCCATATGACCATAAGCGGCTGTTTCACTATATATCGGATTGCGCAATTTCAATCGCTGCTCAATAAAATAGGGACGCATATCAAAAATGCTTTTCACTTTTTCAGCGATCTCGCTGTCGCTTAACTTCACGTTTGACGTGCCAAATGTATTTACATTGATACTGGTCGGTTCAGCAACGCCGATAGCATACGAGACCTGTACGAGCACTTCATTGCAAATGCCTGCTGCGACAAGGTTCTTTGCAATATGGCGGGTTGCATATGCCGCACTACGGTCAACCTTGCTTGGATCTTTACCGCTAAATGCACCGCCACCATGTGCACCTTTGCCTCCATACGTGTCGACAATGATCTTTCTGCCGGTCAGCCCTGTATCTCCATGAGGGCCACCAATCACAAACTTTCCCGTCGGGTTGATGTGGTATTTTATTTTATCATTAAAAAAATGAGCGTATTTCTTATACTTATTTTTCACTCTTGGAATTAATATTCCAATGATATCTTTCCTGATCCTCGCCTGCATTTTTTCTTCGCTATCAAAGTCATCGTGCTGTGTTGATACAACAATGGCATCGATCCGTGTCGGGCGGTTGTTGTCATCATATTCGAGTGTCACCTGGCTTTTTGCATCGGGGCGCAAGTACTTTATTTGTTTATTTTCCCTGCGCAAGGCAGCTAGTTCCTGCAATAATTTATGTGCAAGGTCAAGCGCAAGAGGCATGTAATCTTCCGTTTCATTCGTGGCATATCCAAACATCATTCCCTGGTCGCCCGCGCCCTGCTCTTCTTTTTTTGTTCTATCCACACCCTGGTTAATATCGGAAGACTGTTCATGAATCGCCGAAAGCACGCCGCATGAATGAGCCTCAAACATGTATTCGCTTTTTGTATAGCCGATATTTCGAATGACCCCGCGGGCAATTTCCTGTACATCGAGGTAAGCTTTTGATTTCACCTCACCGGCAAGCACCACCTGGCCAGTCGTAACTAAAGTTTCGCAAGCCACTTTTGATTCGGGATCAAACGCCAGGAAATTATCGATCAGGGCATCGGATATCTGGTCAGCCACCTTATCGGGATGACCTTCGGAAACACTTTCGGAAGTAAACAAATAGGACATGATGAAATTTCGATTTTTAAAATTTTTTGCCCGCTGATTATATGAGCAGATTTTTTGTTTTTATTGCCCGGCAATATTACTACTATTAAGCTTCTGTTGTGTCACTCACTTGTACGTTCTGCACATTATTCAGCAATTTTTTTACTCTTTTGAAATGGGCATGCAAATATAGATCAGAGGTCAGAATAGACTATTCGCAATCGCAGTCTCATTGAAGAATCAGCATAGCTGCCGCCACCCAGAACTAGTCTTCCTTTGGCGATTTCGGGGTTTACAGGAATGTCGAGAAGGGTTTTGTATGTTGCATTGTACGCCTTTGTACGCAACGGCGCATACATTCGCAAAGTATCGTTGGCCAGATGTTTTGTAATGACGTCTTGCACATATCTTGAAACGTTAAAACGAACCGTATTGTCAGCTTGCAGCTTGCCGCCAAATGCGGAAAATGCCGGTATACCGGATGCATCTACAACAAGGTCCTTGTCCAACATGAAGATGGTATCGGGGGTATTACTATTTTTTCGATCAAGCATAAATTGATTCGGCGCTGTGAATATATTATCCGCCATTGATGGGATCTTAACTGCGACCACCTCCGCCCTGTGTATTGTTTTATTACTAAAAGTGCTCAATGAAGGGATAGTGATATTTACATAAGAACCAGGCGCAGATTGTAAATAAACCTGGTCACCCGCTCCACTGTTAAGATAGGCGAGATAGTTTCCTCCATTCTCCCGATTTATATAATTTGCCTGACCCCTGGTGAGATGATAATAATCAAAAGATAACGTATCGGATTTGTGCCTGAAATAAACAGTAAGTTTTGTATTGGCTACATCAGCCAGGTTAAAGTAACTCAAAGCATTCCCAGTCGGATCGGCCTTTATAGAAAAGCCGGCAAAAAGTGTTTTGAACAATGAATCATTTTTATAACCATTTGTCGTATCGTAGGACGCGAGGCGGTCCCCGAAAGAATTGTTCAAACGGATCCTGACAACATTCTGCGTGGTCGTTGTATCGGTACCTCTTATTAAATGGATCGTATCCTTCAATTGTTGAATGGGAAATGTCGCCGAACCTAACTCACCGCCGACTGTCGCAAAATCTGAATTGGGATCGTTGAATTTATACAGGGCTGTATCAAAAAAACCTGCATTGGGATCAATTTCAAAAACCCTCAGCGTTTGTATGCCGTTAGTTATTGTATCTCCGTATGCATCGTGGTAAGATAATGAAAGAACGACCGAGTCGATGAAAAGCGAATCTTGCCCCTTGAATGGATACGAACCGAATGCTGAAGGAGTAATATTAAAGGCCGCGTTAGCATGGGTATGCCCAAATTCCGGGTCATTGAAGTCTCCAAGAGTAACATAATCGTAATAACCAACCACCGTTGTGTCATTAAACAACACGTTATTGGTCACTGTATTTAAGGCGACTTCAAAGGTGTGTACATTATCGACCGCGGGCACCAAATCATCTCCAAGAGTAGTGGCTTCGTTGACCTTTTTGCAGGAAAGTAAAAAAACGAGAGAGCTAAATAAAATTGAACCGATCGAAACGACTAAAATTCTGCTCTTCACAATAGATTTAATTAGGAATATAAAATTAGTTTTCGCCTGCTGCCTTCTCCATCAATTTTTATTTGCTCGCAAGATCGCCATAGAGTTGTAAATAGTCTGTTAAATCTGATTCCGCATTATAGGGTAAAGTCTTTTTGCCTTTCACTTTTGAAAATTCATCAACCAATTTCTTTTCCACCTTCTCTGCACCGAAACTTATTGCGTCTGCATAAGTGGCGCCGCCACGAAACATTGCGGTGTTGTTGGCTTCCTTATAAATTTCAAGGTCCTTATCCTTAAGTGATGCATGAATAAGCGCTTTCTTCAAAAAATCCGGCCCGAGCTTTTCTTTGAATGTATTTTGGCCGATTGTAAAAAGTATTTTGCTGTGTGAGAATACCGGCTCCTTCTTATAAACCGTTTTCAAATAAAAGGGTATCAAACCCGTCATCCAGCCGCTACAGTGAATGACATCGGGCGGCCAGCCAAATTTTTTCACAGTCTCAAGGGCACCTTTACAAAAGAAAATAGTGCGAAGCCCGTTATCGTCGAACCATTTTTCATGTTCGTCGTGAAAGACGAACTTACGCTTGAACAGCTCTTCATTGTCCAGAAAATAAACCTGGAGCCGCGCGTTTGGCAGTGATGCTACCTTTATTTGCAGTGGATGATCTTCATTATCAATTGAAACATTGATCCCCGACAAGCGAACCACCTCGTGAAGACGATGCCTGCGCTCATTA
>DASYSW010000673.1:0-2309 GCA_036002905.1 Chitinophagaceae bacterium | reverse complement strand
TATCGCCAGGCAACGACCGGCATTGGCCAAGGGTGAACAGGCGAAGGTCGAAGCCCTGCAAGCGCGTAATGATGTAAGTTTAAATAAGACGAAATAAAAGACCGTCCCGACTAATCGGGGCGGTCTCAATTTTACGTACTGTTTATTTAAAATCTTCCGTCACGGTCTCCCTTGCCATATCCGTGGTCATGGTCGCGATCGCTGTCTCTTCCGTAATCACGATCCCAGCCGCGTCCAAATCTTGATTCACTTATCTGCAATTGTCCAAAGCGGTCAATATTGATCGCAACATCGCTGTTCCTTAACTGGAAACTTGAAGACGCTACCAGTCTTCTCGTGTTTATAAAGAAACCACTCCGTTTCATTTTGTACACTTTTATATCATGGCGACCATTGTAGAGACTTGAAATGTTGATGGTATTGCCATTGGAAAAGTATCGCTTGCCATCGATAACAATCGCGTACTTTTTTGCGGAGGTGACTGTAACGGTAGGTCTTCGGTCAGCAGCAAACATGGCTACTGTAAGCATTAGACCTAAAGCAAGAGTAAAAATTTTTTTCATCTTATTCAATTTTTAATTTTTATCCCCGGGCCAACCGGAGAGAGTCCAGGGTTTATTGTTTTTGATTCCGGTTGCCTGTAACATTCAAAGCAAATGCCACCGTGCCAAAAAATTGAGAAGGAATCGTTAAGGCCATTGTTATTTAAGGTTAATGGATACCTGCAGATCGTAATACGGCACGCTGTCGCTTCTTGGCATATCTTTTTCTTAATATTAAAAAAAGTGTATGAAAACAAATCAAAAAACAAAACGGACCCCAAAACAGGAAACAAAGCGTCCTGAGACAATCGAGGAAAGAGTTCACAGGCATATCAGTGATATCAATAGTAAGATTACAGATGATGACATAAAGAGTGTAAAAACAGAGCTCGATATCAGGAAAAATTCTGTTCCTCAGCTTAAGAAGGAAAATAAAGCCAATAAAAAGCAAAAAATTGATTCCGACCAACCTAAAAAGGATGAAAAAACAAGCCCGGAAAAGCACACGACGCCCTGGGATCTGCTAAGTGAGGGTTACGAATAAAATTTTAACTAAACATGTAAAAAAACTGTGCATAACTTCAGACAACCTTCATTGCTTTTCATACGTTGCTTTGTTAAATTGCATAAGCACAATAAAAAATCCTACCGACGATGCGATCAGAAAAAAATACGCACAGTACGTTCAAGAATGTCCAATTTTCAAAACTGGTGAAAACGGAAGGAAAATTAAGGGAATTCAATTTTAGGAAATCAAGCCCCGATGGAAACATTCTTTTTTTTGTAGATGTTACCGACGATCGCAGTAACCGCATCATCTTTCAAATGCAAAAGGACAATGATTCCTGGAAAATCCAGCCACAATTGCTACCAGACTGGATAGTAAAGAATGAAAATAAATTGCACGAGCTAATTGAAGATGAGTTAAAATCTCCCAGCTATTAACTTTCTAAAGTCAGCAACTTTTCTCCGCTCCTCCGGCCATAGAACAGGATCGAACCCGCGGGCGTATTACTTACTTCTATTCGCAACTCTTTTTCTTCCGCAATAGCTGTATCAGGATGCAGGATAAAGCATCCGTTTTCTTTCTGAATATTGAAGGGTATCAAAGCGCGGCGATCAATATGAATAGAACTGTTGGCAAAGCTGAATTTTCTTGTGCCACCCTTTTCATAATATGTCCGGCTCTCCAAAACAACGTACATTTCTTCGAGTGTCATAACACACGTTTTAAGTTCAGAATTTAGTCGAAAAACAAAAGGAGTCCTTAAGACCCCTTTACTCTTTTACCAGCGGTTATTTGAAAAAGACCGGTTATTGGTTTTTTCTTTTGGCTTGGCCACATTCACCTTAATAGAACGGCCATCAACCGTAGCACCATCCAATTCCTGGATAGCCTTCTGAGCTGCAGCCTCATCGGGCATTTCAACAAAAGCAAAACCACGGCTGCGATTAGTAAATTTGTCCGTGATCACTTTTGCAGACGAAACTTCGCCATACTCAGCAAAAAATTCTCTCAAGTCTTCATCCTTTACGGCGAAGCTCAGATTCGAAACATAAATGTTCATACTTGTTATTTAAAAAATTCAAAAAACATCTGAGAAAAAAAGCAAGAGGTAAAGAAGACTAACTATTAGCAGAAAAGACATTCACTTACACGATGCTGAAGAACTCAAATTATCTGCGCGAAGCTACGTTTATTATTTCAAATCAGTGATTTTATTTTGTTAATGCGGCCGCACTTTACTCGCAGAGATTTATTGTTTG
>DASYSW010000672.1:0-5618 GCA_036002905.1 Chitinophagaceae bacterium | reverse complement strand
TGATCAGTTAAATACTGATTACTTCATCCAGGGCAGTTTTCGTTATGATAAAGATCCTTTGCGTATAAATGTGCAATTGTACGATAGTCATACGCAGCATTTGGTTTGGGGTAACAGGCTCGAAGGAAATCTGACTGATCTCAATACGATACAGGAGAATTTGTTGATTGAACTTGTAGCGGTATTGCAGCAACAAATTAACTATGACCTGCTATCAAGAGTAAAAAAAAGACAAAAAGTAAAATTCAGCGCCTACGAGCATTGGCTATATGGAATGGAGGAACTTAAAAAAGGCTCGATTGAAAGTGATGAGGCTGCCCGGGAGCACTTTCAAAAAGCTTTAGAAATACAACCCGATTATTCGCTGGCCTATTCGGGTATGTCGCTAACCTATTTTAATGAATGGAGTTGCCAGTTATGGCAGCGGTGGGATCTTAGTAAATCGGGTGCTTATGAATGGGCGCAAAAGGCTATTGAACTAGATGATCAGAATTATATTGCCTGTATGGTGCTTGGTAAGATATTCCTGTATGAAGATTCTTATACCACTGCTGAATACTACTTGAGAAGATCGTTGCAGCTCAATCCCAACGACCCCGAGACATTGAATTACATCGCAGCTTATTTCGTCTTCCTGGGATTATATGAAGAAGCGGGTGCTCTTTATAAGAGAAGTTTGCAGTTGAATACAATGCACGGGAGTTCATATCTCACCGTTGGAACATTTATCTTTTTTGAATTAGGAGATTTTCAAAAAGCTGAATCACTGATCGTGCATTCAAAGGTCTCCCACTGGGCAGATGCAGAAGTATACAATGCGGCTAATTACTATTACTTGCGTGAATATGCTAAAATGGAGGCTCATTGGAAATTATTCCTGGAAACTTATCGCAAATTAATCAGCCGTGGAAAAGAATTTACTACCGGGGAGGCTATTGAATGGCTGGTGAAAATTAACCCGCACAGGAAACGATCCAATCTCCATGATTTTTTTGAATTCATCAGCGATGGAAGTTATAAATCAGACGAGTCAAAAAGATCACAACCTTCTCCAGCCCGCCTGGAAAATCTTTTTTTAAAGGAGCCCACTGGATGGAACTTGGCGTTTGAAAATTCCGAAGTTCAATTACCGGAAGTAAAAGGTTTTTATGATATTCAAAAAATGCTGTCCCAACCCCGGCAATTATTTCATTGTGCCGAATTGATGGGAAATGTCATCAATGAGAAAGGAGAAAAGTTATTTGATGCGAAAGCAAAAAAGCAATACGAAAAGAAGATCGCGGAACTACAAGCTGATATCAGGGAAGCAGAGGTGCGCAGCGATTTTTCAGAACTTGAAAGACTGCAGGATGAATATGATAAACTCGTCGAGTATTTGTCACAATCGTTGGGGATAAGGGGAAAGGCGAGAGAAAGCAGCAATCCCGTAGAAAAAGCGAGATCAGCAGTCACCTGGCGCATTCGTAGCGCCATCGCCAGGATTGAATCACATCATCCCCAACTGGGAGCTCATCTCTCAAACGCTATAAAAACCGGGAGTTTTTGTTCTTACCAACCCGACAGAGACCTTGCCTGGCTTACTTGTTAATCTTGACGTTGGCAGGCTCAACCTCGCCTGCTCCAATTGCTGAATTCACCAATTTGTTGGCTGTAGTCGATCCTGTTTGTCTTTTCTTCATCATGATGCGGCTGCCCCGACGACGGGTCATTGTCCACGCCACTCCCTGGTTTCGCTATACGCCTTTTAACACTGTCGCGATTAATCCTGTTGCTTTTGCCCAGAGGTTTTTTGTTGTTGGTTTGATCGGCTGACATAAGATGATTATTGATGAAACATCAAAAGCAACAAAAACGATGCCTCAGATTAAAGAAAAATTCCTATGTCTTACAGTATTAACCGCATCTCTATTAGCCGTCAATGATGCGTTTCCGTAGTGTGGGCATGTTTTTTTGATATGTCTTCTACTTCCTGTATGAATTTGTCTATTTCTGGGTCTGCATACATGCCGTAAGCATCAGTCAAAGAGCCTTTCGCCCCATCACTGGTTTCGATTACATACAGTATAGCGCTGTCGGATGGATCACTCGCCCCCTCGAACCGAAAAAAGTTTACGATATGGACGTCGTCCGGCTTATATATTTTCTCTGTTTCCAATGATTGAAGACCTTGATCTATCACCTTAAAGTTCTCTTCATAACCGTCTTTCACAATTTTGTTAAGACACGACGCGAGAGTTTTCATGTCATCCGGGTTATATGAACTGGTCATAAAATATAATTTGATTAATTAAAGGGCCGGCTATCAGCCGGCCACTGTTATGCATTTTGAAATATTTATCTGTCTGCCGCACGCTGCCTGTCCCGGTAATTTCTGATCGTATCGTGCGAGTTTTTCAAATTGGTCTTTTCATCCTGTACCAGAGCCCTTATATCAGCGGGCAGATCATTATCCGGAGCCAGAGCTTTTTCATAAGCCTTCTGGGCGGCATCTTCACCATATTCACATTCTTCCAAAACAGATTTTCTTTCTGAACTGCTCATACCCGATTTTACATCCATCCATACCCGGTAGATCTTCCCGGAAGCTGTCGTCCCCGATGCGGGGTCACCACCCAATCTTCTTACCTGGGTAGTTAACTCGCTCGCGTACTTCCGACTTTCCTGCGCCATGCGATTGAAAATCGTTTTCAGGTCGACATCGGTATCATTTGTTTTATTGACCGCTTTTTCATAGCCTTCAATCCGATCATTGTTAATTCTGATCAGGTCATTAAGTACTTCAATGGTTCTTTCATTTTTTTCCATAAAAAAGAATTTTTAAGAACAAATAATGATGAATTGTAGAAATAGTTCCCGGCACTGTTTGCGTTAAAATATTCGCAACCACTGACCTTTCATTACAATAAACGGTAAAGAGCTTTTCTACGAATTCACTTTTTAATATAGGAGGAAAAACTATGCCATAAGAGCAAAAAAATAAAGCCCCGCAAAGGGGCCTTTTATATCATAATTATTATCTATGAAATTTATTGCTCAAAGAATTCTTCATAACTCTTGAGCTTATTGTAAAGAGTCTTGCGGTCAATGTTCAATACTTCTGCTGCCTTTTTCTTATTGAATTTTACTTCCTTCAGAACATTCATGATGGCTTCGTATTCTGCTTTGCTGGCGGCACCTTTTAACCCAAGGTCCTTTTTTAGAGTGATAGTAGTTCCCTGCTCCTTGTTTGTCGGTTCAGGTGTAGCTGTGAGTGGATTAACATTTGTAATTTCCCACGGCAAAGTCTTTTCAGAAATCAGGTCTCCCTGGGTGAGGAGCACAGCACGGCGAACGACATTCCTAAATTCTCTTAAATTGCCCGGCCAGCTATAGTTCATAAACATCTCTATTACTTGTGGCTCAAAACCATTGACATTTTTATCCAGCTCATCATTTGTTTTTTGCAAAAAGAATTCAGCAAATGGAGGGATGTCCTGCTTGCGGTTGCGAAGTGGAGGAAGATTAATCGAGAATTCGTTAAAACGATGGTAGAGGTCTTCCCGGAATTTTCCTTTCTGATATGCGTCCTGTAAATTTTCATTTGAAGCTACAATAATACGCACATCAACGTCCATTTCTTTATTGCCGCCCACTCTCTTGAACTTTCTTTCCTGGATCACTCTTAATAAGGCTGCCTGGATGTCTATCGACAAGTTCCCTACTTCATCCAAAAAAAGAGTACCACCATTCGCCAATTCAAAATGTCCTTCCTTATCTGCCAGTGCGCCGGTAAAAGCACCTTTAACATGTCCGAACAGTTCGCTACCTGCCAGTTCTTTTGACAGCGTTCCGCAGTCCATCGCTACAAATGGTTTGTCTTTTCTACTGCTTAGCTGGTGTATGGTCTTGGCAATGACTTCTTTTCCTGTTCCGCTTTCTCCGTATAAGATGATGCTATAATTCGTCGGAGCTACGATTTCGATTTGCCGGTATAGGTCCTTTGTTGCAGGAGCTTCACCAATCAAAAAATCCTGTTTGGGCGATTTGCCCTGGCTGGTTTTTCCTTTCGCCGATGAATTATTTTTTACTGTTGATGCTTCAGAAGCCTGATTTAGTGATTTATTAAGCACAGAAAGTACTTCATCAGGTATCAGGGGCTTTGTTATGTAGTCAAATGCACCTTGCTTAATTACATCAATTGCGGTTTTAATGTCGGAATAACCTGTGATGATCAATACGATCGTTTCAGGTTTTATTTTTTTGATGGCCAGCATTACTTCTTTACCATCCATATTTCCAAGACGAAAATCACACAAGACTGCATCGAAACTCGCCTCTTCAAATTTTGCTATTCCCTTCTGGCCGGAGTATGCCACATCTGTTTCATAACCGTTCCTGCTCAAGAACCTGGATAGTAAGGAGCACATATCCATGTCGTCGTCAATGATCAAAACTCTTTTCTTCATAAGCTTGCACTTATTTATGAAAGTTAATAAAAAAGACCTTGAGTTGAATCAATTATAGGGTCAAATAATTGAAAGTTTGACGACACTATTCCAATTTCCTTGCCGTTCTTTGGATCAAAGGCCAGAATAGATAATTTTTTTTGTTTATGAATGGTTTTCGGTAAAAAAACTTGGTAGTATAATTGTTTTGATAGAGATAATTTCAGTTAGTTAGAATGGCGATGCGAAGTGCAATACAGGAAAAAATAAAAGCGCTCATTGTAGATGATGAAATTGATGTATGTTACTTGCTTACTAGTATTTTAAAATATAAAAATCTTCAGGCAAGCTACGTCACTTCAATCAGCGAAGCGAAGAGAGTATTGAAGGAAGGTCATCATGCGATCGTTTTCCTTGATAATCACTTACCGGATGGTTTCGGAATAAATTTCATTAGTGAGATCAGAAAATTAAATCCTCGCGTTAAAATAGTAATGATCACTGCGCATGATACAAATAATGACAGAAACAGGGCGTATGAACAAGGTGTCGATCAATTTATTGGAAAACCCTTTACCCGCGAGTCTATATTTGACGCGATTGAAAACCTGGTAAATTAGGCTTTAATTGTGTAGAATTTTTTCCCCAGGTCCTTAAACTGACAGACAATCCGGCGAAAACGAATGTTAAATGTTTGAAGAAGGTTAGGGGTAATATTGCAATCCATCACCGTTGTGCATTATTCGTAGATCCTCTCAATAGCATCTCTATACTTTTCCATAATTACCTTACGTTTCATAGAAAGTTTGGGCGTCATCTCACCTGTATCGATGCTCCACTCGTTCGGGAGCAGTTCAAATTTTTTCACTTGTTCTACGTGATTAAAATACTTATTGAAGCTTTCAACAAGATCTACATAGAGTTCTATCACTTTGGGATTGTGGATCAGTTCTTCATTGGTTCCGTCCGGTATTCCATTTTGGCGACACCAATCCCGAAGATTGGCAAAAGAAGGAATGATCAAAGCGCCAACAAACTTTCTTTCAGGACCCACGATCATTACCTGTTCAATGAACGGAGATTCTTTCAATTTGTTTTCAACAGGTAAAGGTGCAACGTATTTGCCGCCGCTGGTTTTAAACAGTTCTTTTTTTCTGTCGGTGATCTTCAAAAACCTATTTTCAACAAGAACAC
>DASYSW010000671.1:0-2587 GCA_036002905.1 Chitinophagaceae bacterium | reverse complement strand
TAATCATTCATCATGAAGCAATTTTCTATTCTCGTCGCCGTCGTTCTCATCAGTGTCGCGGCCTCGTCACAAAAAAAATATGTGAGTCTTGCTGCGTTTACTACCCAGACTGCCATGCCATTTGGAAAATTTGCGGGTTTGTTCACTGATCAGTTCCACCCCGGTATAGAGGCTGGTTACGGAATCAATATCTCCGCAAAGGAAAAACATGATTGGTTTACCGAGTTTAAAGTCGCCTGTTTCTACCACCGGTTTGTTCAGATTGGAATTCCATTGTATGCAGATCTTGGCTACAGGTATAAGTTTAGCAACAAACTCTCCGCCCAAACTGCCATTGGAGCCGGTTATATGCATTCAATTCCGGCTACTCCAAAACTCAAGCTTAATGATGATGGCGTGTATGTAAATGATAAAGGCATTGGCCGTATGCAGGCCATGGCAACCTTCGGATTGGGCCTGCGATACACAATCAATCCATCCGCAAAAAAACCTGTGGCCATGTTTACGACCTACCAGCAGCGGATTCAAATGCCATTTGTAAAATCATACGTACCGATGCTACCGTATAATAGTTTCATATTGGGCATAAAAAAATCAATTAAATAATTCAAATAAGTTATCATGAAAAATATGATCGTCGGCATCGTGGCCATTGTTTCTATCTGCTCGTGCAGGAAGGCACAAATAGTCGAAACCAGATCTCTTGGTGATCCTTGTCCGTGGGCCGATAGCAGCGAACATCATCCGAAAGATGCCGCGTTCAAAGCACTGCTGGAAAAATATCGCCTCAAAGGATTGCCCGGTATTTCATTATTGATCAGTGATAGTAAAGGAACCTGGATTGGTTCAACCGGGAAGGCTGATATCGAAAACAATATCGATTTCACACCGGGCACTATTTCAAAAGCGGCCAGTATTACCAAATTCTTCATGAGTACTCTTTTATTCAGGATGATGGAAGATTCAGTGAATACCGGGATCGGGTACAACGCCATTAGCACAAAAATATCGCATTGGCTTCCGCCAGGGATCATTGACAAGTTACCGAACGGAGATCTTGTGACTCTGGGCGAGTGCATGAACCACGAAACCGGTATCCCGGATGTAATAGAGCAAAATGATTTCTATTTGGCCGTTCTCAACGATCCAAATAAAAAATGGAAACCGGAGGAACTGCTTGAATTTATTTACAATAAAAAACCACTATTTTTTCCTTCGGATACTGCCATTTATTCCAATACAAATACGATCCTCATTACGATGGTGATCGAGGCAGCAACGGGAAAAAGCCACGCTGACCTGCTGAAGCAATATGTATTGTTGCCACTAGGATTAAGCCATACTTATTATCAACCTCACGACGAATTGCCCAACAGTACCACGCAAGGATATTTTGACCTTTATAACAATAATACCATTGTTAATGTGTCAAACCTGGTAACTGGCAGTGGCAATGGATACGGAGGGCTTTATAGTAATGTGTTTGATCTTTTCACATTCATCAAGGCGGTTCTTGTCGAGAAAACATTTCTGAACGCAAAATCGCTCAGTATTATGCAGACCTATGGCAAAAAGGACGATCCGAATTACTATGGCTATGGAATTCAAAAAACATTTCTTGATCACGGAGATGATTACGGCATTGGTCATAAAGGAAGGGACCTTGGATATTCGGCCAACTTGTTTTATTTCCCGAATAAGGGGATCATTCATGTTTTTTTTGTCAACTATGGAACCGATGCAGACAGCGGGCTGAAACAGGTATTCTTTGATTTCCAGGAAGAGCTTCTCGATCTCACTCTAAACTAAATATTAACTCAAAACGATTTTTATGAAAAAAATTATCACGTTCGTCATTCCCATAGTTACGGTGATCTTCACCTCATGCGTGACATCGCTGCACCCGATCACTGAAAATGAAAACGACCTGGTTTTCAAAAAAGAGTTACTGGGAAACTGGATCGACAAAGATTCAGCACGCTACATAATTGAAGAAACCAGGGAGCGAGGGGGTAAATCTTATTACGCGACAGTAATTGATCCGAAAAAGAGCTCACAGCCTGCAAACTTCTCCGACACAAGTTATTTTATCATCTCCCTTGCCAGTGTCAAAGGCAAACTCTTCCTGGACTGTGTTGCCGACATGAAGAAGTTCGAAAACAGAAATCTCGGTGGGTCGGCCGTCAGTTCGGTAATGCCTACGCATTTTATCGTGCCGGTGATCTCCATCAGGCAAAATGCGATAGAACTATCTCCCCTTGACCATGATAAGCTTTTAGCTCTACTGAACCAGGGAAAGTTCAAAATGAAGAATGAGATTGTAAACAACGATGACATCCTGTTTACGGAAAAACCCAAAAATCTTCAACAAAAATTAATGGAACTGGAAAATTTTCCGGCAGTGTTCGGCAAGGCAGTCTTAAAACGCGCAACAAACTAGCCTTGCTATGGCCTGTTTTGCAATTTCTGCAAATCCAAACTAGTCAGCCGCAAAATTCAATTATAAATCGCCTCGGTGGGAAAATATGTTTGTGTTGTCAATCAAACATAAACACTGAAAACAGAAAAATATGGAACCACAAGTAAT
>DASYSW010000670.1:0-5836 GCA_036002905.1 Chitinophagaceae bacterium | reverse complement strand
TTTTATTTGTTCCCGAATTACGATCGAACCCGGCACTTCGTAATCCAAATGATGTCTGGAATATAAACCTCGTTGGGAGCGGAACGACGGATCATTTCAATTTTGAAACATTACAATTTGCAGGACTAAGCAGTACCCAGGTCAATGCGCATGGTTCTTTGTCCGGACTAACGAATCCAAAAAATGCCGGTGGAAATTTTGTGATCGATCGTTTTCATACAAATCAAAATGATATAGCGCTTTTCACCGGAAGTAAGTTGTCCAACGAACAGGTGAAACTGCCTCATGATTTTACGATCCGGGGAACTATAAATGGAAACGCCGGAACGATAAATACAAAAATGCGCATTCTTACTTCAGACGGAAACATTTCCGTAAATGGGAAGTTCAGCAATTTCACAAATCCTGCAAAGACAAGGTACAATGGACAAATCACAACCAGTAATCTCCAGGTGGGCAAAATACTCAGGCAAGAAAATACGATAGGCCCTCTGTCAGCAACTATTGTCGCCAATGGACAAGGGTTAACTCCCGATGCCATCAATACAAAGTTTTCAGCAGCGATTACCAGTGCTTCTTATGATCAATATCAATACAAAAACATTAACATCTCCGGCTCGTTGCAAAAAACAAATTTCGATGTACACGCCGTTATCAAAGATCCAAATGCCGATGCAGACATAACTGTCAAAGGGAATTATTCAAGTCATCCCGCTTTTGCTATTCATGGAATGATCGACAGTGTAAAAACACTGCCGTTACATTTGACGACAGAGCCATTGATCATACGGGGACGAATTGACGGAACTGCTTCGGATCTGACAGCAGATAATGTAAATGCGGATATTTTAATTACGCAAGCTTTGCTTGTTTCCGGAAGGAACAGGCTTGCATTGGATACCATTCAACTTGAATCAGGAAAAAGGGATACTGCTAATTATATTCGCTTAAACAGTTCGATCGTCAAAGCAAATATTGTTGGACATTATCGTCTTGCTGATCTCGGCAGCATCATGCAAAATTCAATACAGCCGTATTTTACCACCGGCAGTACAAAGTTGGCGACGGTACAACCTTATTATTTTACATTTTCACTCGATGTGATCTATGATCCGGTTTTTGCAGCATTTGTGCCGGGTTTGACTGATATGGAACCCCTGCATGCGTCGGGGAATTTTTCCAACAATGGAGGAATCAATATCGAATTGACAACTGCATCTGTGGTTTACCAGGGCAATACGATCAGCGATGTTAAACTTACCGCTAACACAACTTCGAATGGTTTACAGGTAGATGGTGGTATTGCGCATTTGAAAAGCAGTTCATTCGATCTTTATAATTCAAGAGTAAACGCGGTCATTTTAAATAACAATATCAATTTTAGTGTTGGCACTGATGATGCAAAAGGAAAAAACAAATATTTCATTGCCGGGCTTTTTTCTCAACCCACCACGGGCACTTACAATATTCAATTAAAACCTGACAGTCTATTATTAAACTATCAACGCTGGTCTGTCACTCCTGACAATCTTATCACGATAAAACCCGATGACATTATTGCCAGCAATTTTGTCTTGCAAAATGGGGAGCAACGGCTAAGTATAAATAGCCCCGATAGCCGGGGCAAGCAACTGCTTCTAGTCGAGCTTTCAAACTTCAGGCTTGCTACAATTACAGAATTTGCAAACGTTGATTCCCTTTTAGCTGATGGTGTGATCAATGGAAATATAAGGCTCGGGAATTTCATGCAACAACCCAACTTTACCGGCGACCTGACGATTACTGACCTCAGCGTGCAGAAGGACACCGTTGGAAACGTTAAAATACATGCTTCGAGTGGCGAGGCAAACCGTTATAATATTGAATCCACTATTACGGGTCATGGCAATGATGTAAGCCTGGCGGGATGGATTGCTACTGAAGCAAATGATACTAAACTAAATCTTGACCTGGATGTAAAAACACTTCAGCTGCATTCAATAGAACCATTTACGGCCGGCGCCATTAGAAATACGTCGGGCACATTGAATGGAAATATTGCGATCCGCGGCAGTGTTAACAACCCAGCTCTAAACGGTGATTTAAACTTCAATAAATCAAGTTTTGCGTTGTCCATGCTCGGGAGCCAATTTCATGTGGATGATCAAAAAATATCACTTACGAATGATGGGATCAGTTTTTCAAAATTCACGCTGAAAGATTCGTCAGGAAATGCGATGACCCTGGATGGGAATATCATCACCAATAATTTTATAAACTATGAATACAACTTAAAATTAACTGCACGGAATTTTCAATTACTTAATTCGACTAAAAAAGACAATCCAATTTACTACGGTCGCATGACCATCAATACCGATCTCTCGATCAGTGGAACGGAAGTCAGCCCCGCGGTAGATGGAAGGATCATCGTCGATAACGGCACTTCTTTGACGTTTGTCGTTCCTCAGGGTGATGAAAGTGCAGAGTCGAGGGAAGGAATTGTCGAGTTTGTCGACATGAGCAACCCTGTCAATGACAGCCTGTTCAAAAAATATGATTCACTCAACACATCCGCAATCCTTGGAATGGATATATCGCTGAACATTGAAATAAAAAAAGAAGCGGTCTTTAATATTATAGTTGACGCCGCCAATGGAGATTTTTTAAATGCCCAGGGTGAAGCACAATTGACAGCTGGCATAGATCCCAGCGGGAAGATCACCCTTACGGGGAATTACACACTTGAAAAGGGATCATATCAATTGTCATTTAATCTCCTTCAAAGAAAATTTGAAATAAACAAAGGGAGCAGCATTACGTGGACAGGAGAGCCCACCACCGCACAATTGGATGTGACGGCCGTATATATTGCTAACACTGCTCCTATCGATCTCGTGCAGGACCAGATCGCAAGCACAACTGCTGCCATAAAGAATACGTACATGCAGAAACTTCCATTCCAGGTGCATTTGAAGTTAACCGGTGAATTAATGAAGCCGGTTGTTGCATTTGATATCGTTTTACCGCAGGATAAAAATTACGGCGTCTCCAATGATGTTGTAACTACTGTGGAATATAAACTGGCGCAGCTAAGAGCAGACGAGGGTGAAACGAATAAGCAGGTTTTCTCATTGCTATTGTTAAACCGGTTCGTTGGAGAAAATCCTTTCGCTTCAGAGGGCACAGGGAGTGGTTTTAGTGCAGAGACTTATGTAAGGCAAAGCGCGAGTAAACTTCTGACACAGCAACTGAATCAGCTGGCTGCCGGATTGATCAATGGGGTAGATATCAATTTTGATGTGGTCTCCACTGAAGATTATACTACCGGTTCTATGCGAAACAAAACAGATCTGAACGTAAATGTTAGCAAGCGACTACTCAATGACCGTTTGAAAATTTCAGTAGGAAGTGATTTTGGATTAGAAGGGCCGCAAACCACAAATCAGCAAGGCAATAACATCGCGGGCAATCTTTCAGCGGAGTATCAACTCAGTCGCGATGGAAGGTATTTGCTTCGCTTCTTTGAAAAAAATGATTACGAAGGTGAATTGTATGGATATGTCATCGAAACAGGTCTATCATTCGTCATCACTGTGGATTATAATCGCTTTAAGGAAATATTCAGGAAGCGGAAACAACGAGTGGAAAGTACCGACACGCAAAAAGTAACGACCAAATGAGACAGGCTTTATTTTTTCTATGTATGATATCAGCCCTGGCATGGTCAGGGTGCGGCAGTACAAGGTCAGTACCTGCGAATGATAAATTGTATACAGGAGCAACTGTTGCTCTCAAAAATGTTGCAAATACAAGAGAAAAAAGAGCACTAAAAGAAGACCTTGATGGCTTAACAAGACCAAAACCCAACAGCAAGTTCCTGGGAATGCGTTTGAAGCTGGGTATTTACAATCTATTTTACAAGAAAAAGCCCAAATCGTTTTTTGGAAAGATCAGGGATAAGTATGGTCAACCCCCTGTGTTGCTTAGCCAGGTAGACCTGGACAAGAATGCGCAAAACATACAGACCTATTTATTTAATAAAGGTTATTTCGCAGCAACAGTTACAAGTGATACGATCGTGAGGAAAAAGACAGCAAGGGCCGAATACAAGGCACCCGCCGGCGAACGATACACAATTGACAGTATAAATTTTCCGGCGGACAGCAGTATTCTTTCAAGGACCATCCGGGAAAGTATGGATAACAGTTTATTGGAAAGGGGAAAGGGCTTTGACCTTGATGTAATAAAAGGCGAACGAACAAGAATTGATGCATACTTAAAGGAAAGAGGGTTTTATTTTTTTAATCCCGATTATATATTGGTGAGAACGGACAGTACTGTAGGAGATCACCACACGAACCTGTATCTAACCATTAAGCCAGGCACACCGCTGGAAGCTCAGCAGACCTACAGCATCAATGATGTTTATATCTATACGAATTATAGCCTGAATACCGCGCACTTTGATACGTCAAAAAATAACGCAGAGCTCTACAAAGGATATTATATCATTCAGAGTAGAAAACTATACAAGCCACAACTCCTGGCTGAGTCCATGCAATTCGACAGAGGTGATATTTATAACAGGAAGCAACATAACCTGACGCTAAACAGGCTTATCAATCTCGACGTATTTAAGTTTGTAAAGAACAGGTTTGAATTACCGCAAACCGATTCTTCTTTTCTTAACGCATACTATTATCTCACTCCGCAGCAACAGAAATCATTACGCGCAGAATTCACATACACGACACGGTCGAACAGCCTGAACGGATCCGATGTTACTTTCAGCTGGACCCATCGCAACCTGTTTCGAAACGGATCACACGTCAAACTAAGTGCATACATCGGAACAGATATTCAATTCAGCGGGGCACTAAGCGGTTACAATACTTTCCGCACGGGTGCTGAAGCAGATTTCGCCATGCCACGTTTCGAGGTTCCTTTTTTTCATATTCAGAGTTATGGCGGTTATGCACCACGCACCGATATAAAACTCGGCTATGATATTCTCAAGAGATACAGTTTGTATACGCTCAATTCCTGGAGACTCCAATATGGCTTTACCTGGAAGGAAAGTATTCAGAAATTTCATGAGCTTTATCCAATCAGCATCAATTATGTGAGACCATTGAATGTAACAAGCGATTACGATAGCCTTGAAAATATTTACCCGGGTCTTGATAAAGCTATTGAGCAACAATTTACGATCGGACCAACATACAGGTTTAATTACAATCAACTCGCAAATGGACTATCACCCATCAATGCGTGGTACTTTAATGGTATCGTTGATCTTTCGGGAAACATTCCCGGGTTAATATCAGGAGCTGATGTTAAAAAGGGAGACACAGTATTCGTCTTTAATACTCCCTTTTCTCAATATGCAAAATTTGAAGGGGAAGCAAGATTTTACCACAAGGTGTGGTTAAAATCAAACTGGGTAAGTCGTATTGACCTCGGCGTCGGACTACCCTATGGAAATTCGACTCAATTACCCTACGTAAAACAATTTTTCGTTGGAGGTAGCAATAGTTTACGTGGCTTCAGAAGTCGAGCTGTCGGTCCGGGTATTTATGCACAACAAGACACTGCCAACGTTATTCCTGATCAAACCGGTGATATCAAATTCGAGATCAATACTGAGTTCAGGCCTCACATCACAGGACCACTATATGGTGCCATTTTTTTAGAAGCGGGCAACATCTGGCTTGTCAACGATAGTACGTATACGCATAAGCCGGGAGCGCAATTCACGAGTAAATGGTTAAGTCAATTAGCAGTTGATGCAGGCGTCGGTCTCAGGTTTGACATAACTGTTTTTGTAATTCGCCTCGATGTGGGTTTCCCTCTT
>DASYSW010000669.1:0-3971 GCA_036002905.1 Chitinophagaceae bacterium | reverse complement strand
CAGCACAATAAATTTTACGGGAAGATCTTTATCAACGAACACCGACATTTCTGAATGAATACCGTCTTCCATATGTTCGAAAATGCTGTATCCGAATCCATGCGTTATGATGTAAGGAGCATTTCCTCTTTTGGGAAAAGGGCAAGGGCACCAGAAATTACCTGTTTCTTCATCCCGTAAATAAAACGCTTCACCGCCGGCGTCACTCACAGGGTCGTTGCTCCATGGCGTAATCCGGTATTCATGTGCATTGATGGCCCATGTATAGGCAGATCCATTTTCAGATACTACAGATCCAAACAGCGGATTCGCTATTACATTAACCCAGGGTAGAGGAGAAGTTTTATTTTTGTCAATGATAATTTTATATTCCTTTCCATTTTGGGTGAAGCCACCGCGTCCATTAAAGAATAGAAGGTCATTTGGCATTGTGATAACAGGTTGTGGGACTTGTGATGAAATGGTCTTTGGTTCTAACAATGCAGACAATGGCTTTTCAGGAATTTGCATGGTAACCTGTTCCAGTAAACTGCCCTTGTTATCAGAGATGATGATGCGTGCAACGCTTTCAAAAAGCAAGCGGTCTTCCGAAGATAATTGATCTGAAGATTTTACGTAAATACTTCCTGGTCTTTGTTGCCCCGGTATGTTTGCCTCTGCGGTGATCAACCCAAGAATCTGTTCATGTAAAGATTGCCGGTAGGAGCCATGATCCTCATTCCAGATCACAAGATCAACTGACAGCCCTTTTAATCGCCAATAGGCATGGGCCTGTATGATTTGTTTTACCAATTCCACACTTTCCTGTTCATACACATGAAGCAATACAATGGGCAGGTCACCGGAAACAGAATGACTCCACAGACCCGATTGCCCGCGATAATTATTTTGGATCACCGCGGCATCGGCACGCAAGTTTGAATTAGAATAAATGACGGAAGCCGCCAGGCGATTGAACAATTGTGCATCTGATTCTGTGGCATTAATCTGGCGCAGCAATACCTGGCTGTGTGTCCAGGCGAGTTCGAAAGCACGGTTTTTTAAAAAACGGTCCTGGTATTTAAACATCAGGTTTTCGCAGGCGTCTTTATTATCGGCGATGCCGTAAACAAGATCAATAGTGGCAGTTTGGCCGGGTTTGATGTGGACGCGATAACGGATAGACATAACAGGATCAAGTACTGCCCCTTCGCTGCCTGAAAGAACATCCTCTTCCATTGCCTGTGGATATTGCAACGTTCTTCCTCTTCCGATAAACTGCATGCGGTCTGTTTCGTAGGATACTTTTTCGACCTCGCTGCCATGAACATGCATTAAATGAAACATCCAGGGCGGTTTTTCTTCTTCTGAACGCGGCCTCCGGGTACAATAAATCGTACTGTGTTCACGAATGACCTGTGTCTGAACAAACAGATTGCTAAAGGCGGCATGTGCTTCATCAGAGGCCTGGGTAGCGATCACCACTTCTGCATAGCTCGTAACCTCAAGTACTCTTACAGACTGGGTTTTGTTAGTAATTCTTATCCTTCTTAATTCGGTATCGTCTTCGGGAGAAACAACAATCTCTGTTTTCGTGTTTATACCGAAATCACTCCTCTGAAACTCCACATGTCCCTGTGAAAATATGGCTTCATAATTTTTCGCAGTTTGCAAAGTGGGCTGATGAGTATTGGACCAGAACTTTCCACTATTGACATCCTTTATATAACAAAATATTCCAAGATCGTCTTTCGTGGCATCTTCCCGCCAACGTGTAACCGCGATATTTTTCCAGCGGGTATAACCACCACCAGCATTGGTGACCATTACATGGTAATGTCCATTGCTTAAAAGTTGTACTTCGGGCAACCTGGTATTCGGAGTATTGATGCTCCTCACCTCCACGTCTGCGGTCCTCACATTTGTCTCAATGATGTCGGCAGTATGTGCATAGAAAACTGTGGTCCTGGGAATGCGCTCCTGTAAAAGTAGGAGTGTAGCATTAAAACGAAGTTCTGATTCAAACCGCTGCTGCATCGGTTTATTAAGCAACGCATAAGCCAATGAAAGAAAACTCATACCCTGGTGGTGTACCATATAGGAATACACAACACTATTGGTACTTCCTCTTGGAACACGACTCAGTGTATAATCAATCGCCTCGTAAAAACCATATTCTCCTTCGAAGCCGTCTTTGGATAACAGCTGCAGGTTGTTACATGCTTTCAAGGGTGCTATCATTAATGCAAGCATCGAGGCATAAGGAGCGATAACGATATCTTCTTCAAGGCCACGTTTTAATCCCAGTCCTGGCACACCAAATGCACGGTATTGATAATTCAGGTTGGCATCAACTGAATTGTACCCCGATTCAGAAATTCCCCATGGTACATTGCGTTGTGCGCCATATTCTATTTGCCGTTTGACTGTCGCAATGTTGGTTTGATATAACAATGTATTTTCGTAAGACGGCATTAAGAGCTGCGGCATGAGGTATTCAAACATGGAACCACTCCATGAAAGCAAAATCGGGCCTCCCCCGGAATCGGTTAATAATCTTCCTAATGCAAACCAACTTTCCTGTGGCAATTTCCCCTGAGCTATGGCAACAAAAATCCCTAACCTTGCTTCAGAAGCCAACAAGTCATAATAACTATTATCCTTTCTTTGCTCTTCTACATTATACCCGATCCTTAAAAGCTTAGTTGATCTTTCATAAAGAAAATCATATTCCAAGTCGCTTAGCTCTTCACATTGTTGGGCCAGGTGATTCAATAAATTAATTCTTTCAGAAGCTATTGTATCAGCCCTCAAAATGCATTCACGCATTCTAATCAGCCATTCGTTGTCTGCAGTATTGTTCTCACCTTGCTGATAAAAGTTAATCGTCTCCAAAAACGGTGAGTGATTAATAATCATGTGCAGGGAAGGAATATTATCCAGGGCACGCAGCTTTTCAAAATTTTCAGGTACAGGCAATAAGTTTATCCATGGCACAATCTGAAACAGGTCATCATGAATACTACGTAATTGAACGGACAATTTTGATATCCATTTCTTCAATTCGGCATCAGCAGGAGTTCGCGATAAATTATTAATTAGCAGGCTAACTTCATGGATATATGAATTTATGCTACTTAATGAATTACTGTTTTCATTATGTGCAGCACTCAATACACCAATAATTCTTTCCGTTTCTTTCTCATCATGCTTTTCTGAAATTTCCTGGATGATATTTACAATTGTTATTAATCCTTCGTAGAACCTGTTTTTGAAAATGGGCTCGTTTTCCTGTGATAACAGCTCTTGTCGCAATGTAAGCAAGAAGCCAACAAGATTACCACTGTCCACAGTAGACACATACTTCGGGCGAAGCGGTAATAACGACAGTGTGTTATACCAATTATAAAAATGCCCATTAAACCGCTCAAGCTTATGCATTGTTTGAATGGTATTTTTACATCTTTCTGCCATTTCCTTTCCGCTGATGTATCCAAAATCATAGGCTGCAACATTTGCCAGCAATGCGAGACCTACATTAGTGGGAGAGGTGCGATGTGCCACCACCGGTGTTGGATGTTCCTGGAAATTATCCGGAGGTAACCAATTTTCTTCTGCAGTGACGAATTTTTCAAAGAAGGACCATGTTCTGCGTGCAGATTTATGAAGAAACAAATTCTGGGTTTTGGACAGGTTTGATTTTTTTTCTGCTTCTTCTCTACTCAAACGCCATGCAATGGCCGGTGCGAATAACCACAATAAAAGTATCGGACTAGCGACATACAGAGCCGCAGGATCTAAGTATGCTAAAGATCCGATAGTGGTGACACTTAAAAAAGGCACAATCCACATGGCTGAATAAACAGCCCGGAGATGGTTTCTATGAATGCGGGTTATAGACCCCGAAGGAGTCCATTGCAATAATTTTTTGTGTGAGATAAGCATGCGCCAGGTCGTGCGCACAATAGCATCCGTATTTTTATATGCCTCAT
>DASYSW010000668.1:0-8322 GCA_036002905.1 Chitinophagaceae bacterium | reverse complement strand
AAGTTGATCGATGTCCTGCCGGATAATGAACCCGATCCCGAACCCAATCCCCGCAATTTTGAGATGGCAGGTTTTGAAAGGTTGATCAGGGCAGAAGTGTTTCGTGGAAAATTCAGGAATAGTTATGAAAAACCAGAGCCCTTTAGCCCAAACAAAATCGACAGTGTTTCATTCGACCTGAATGAAGTGGCTCACTGTTTTAAGAAGGGGCATCGCATTATGGTGCAGGTGCAAAGCAGTTGGTTTCCCATTGTTGATCGTAATCCGCAAAAATTTTTGAAAATTCCCGAAGCCAGTGAAAGCGATTTCCAGGTAGCCACCGTCCGTATTTATTTTGATGCTACTTATTCGTCGAACATAGTTTTGCCAATCATAAAATAGCGCGAATGTTCGCGTATAAAATTGAAGTCGATCAATTGAGGTGTCATGTTGAAAGAAGTGGTCCGCGAACGTTAGATTCCACGCTTCTCCCAATCTTCAGTCTCTTTGCGAATCGTTTGCGCTCTGCGTGAAATAAAAAGTCAACTAACGACCATTAGAGATACAAACGTTGATTATCTGGCCCTGTTTCCCCACAGTTATTTATCTTTATCGCTTAAACGAATCTTTAATGCCAAAACCAGTTGAAACGCTCAATCTTGCCGACAGTTTAGAAAAAATTCCAGTAAAAATTTATAAAGATCTTCAGGAAGGCTCTCGCTTCGCTGCACAAAAAATAGCCACCCTCATAAAAGAGAAACAAAGCAAAAAAGAAAAATGCGTACTTGGCCTTGCCACCGGATCCACCCCGAAAACTCTTTACGAAGAATTAGTGCGCATGCACAAAGAAGAAGGTCTTAGTTTTAAAAACGTGATCAGCTTCAACCTTGACGAATACTACCCCATTGATCACGATGCCATACAGAGTTATAATAGCTACATGCACCGGCATTTGTTTGATCATATTGATATCGATCCAAAAAATGTTCATATTCCAAACGGCGAGCTTCCCAAAGAACAGGTAAAAGCACATTGCGCCGAATACGAAAAAATGATCGAAGATGCAGGCGGCATTGACCTGCAGGTATTAGGCATCGGCAATAATGGACACATCGGTTTTAATGAGCCCGGCTCCAGTATCTATTCCAGAACAAGATTAATCACGTTGGAAAATTCAACGAGACTTGCAAACTCCTACGAATTCGCCAATATCTCTGAAGTGCCGCGTATGGCACTCACGATGGGCATCAGCACCATCATGAAAGCAAAGCAAATTCTTTTGCTTGCCTGGGGACCTGGCAAAGCTCCCGTAATACATCGATCGGCAGAAGGTTCGGTTACAGAA
Source organism: Chitinophagaceae bacterium (assembly GCA_036002905.1). Taxonomy (GTDB): domain Bacteria; phylum Bacteroidota; class Bacteroidia; order Chitinophagales; family Chitinophagaceae; genus VBAU01. Next base: position 6,998 of record DASYSW010000668.1, on the reverse strand, counting down.
CAGGTACCTGCAAGTTTACTGCAACAACATCACGAGTGCACATTTATTGTGGATGAAGCGGCAGCGGCTGAGCTCACACGAAACAAATCGCCGTGGCTTACAGGTGACATCGAATGGACAAAAGAAATGATAAAGAAGGCGGTCGTGAATATGGCATTGAAATCACAGAAACCTGTGCTCTCACTAACCAACAATGATTACAACGAACATGGACTAGGCGACCTGCTTGTAGAAAAAGGTGATGCCTACGAGGTCAATTTGCAGGTATATTATATGCTGCGTGATACAATAACCGGTTGGCCCGGTGGAAAACCAAATGCAGTTATCCCTCATCATCCCGAAAGATCAGAGCCATATCCCAAAAGAGTTGTTATCTTTTCCCCCCACCCGGATGACGACATCATCAGTATGGGCGGCACATTTCAACGCCTGCACGACCAGGGACACGATGTGCACGTCGCCTATCAAACGAGTGGGAATATCGCGGTGACTGATGAATTCGTAACGAGATTTTTGGATTTCGCCGTGGGCTTTGAAGAAATAGCCGGCATCGATACCAGCAAGTCGTCAAAAATTTTAGCCAGTGCACAAAAGTATTTGTCGCAGAAGAAAACAAACCAGGTAGATACCACGGAGATCCGCGCGATCAAAGGTTTGATCAGGAGAGGTGAAGCCAAAGCTACCTGTCGCTACGTTGGAATTAAAGATGAGAATATTCATTTTCTCAACCTTCCTTTTTATGAAACTGGTGCGATTGAGAAGAAACCAATGAGCGATGAAGATGTAAAGATCACAACCGAGTTTTTGCAACAAGTAAAACCGCATCAAATATTTGCGGCCGGTGATCTTGCGGACCCACATGGTACACACAAAGTTTGTCTTGACATAGTATTGGCGTCGTTGCAGCAAATGAAAAAAGAAAAACCCGCCTGGTTAAAGGACTGCTGGCTTTGGCTGTACAAAGGCGCATGGCAGGAATGGAATATCGAGGAGATCGAAATGGCTGTGCCAATGAGCCCCGACCAGGTACTACAAAAGCGATATGGCATTTTTATTCATCAATCGCAAAAAGATATGGTTCCCTTCCAGGGAAGTGATAGCCGTGAGTTCTGGCAACGCGCCGAAGAAAGAAATGAGGACACCGCGAATTTGTATGCGCAGTTAGGGTTGACGCATTATGCAGCAATGGAAGCGTTTGTGAGGTGGAAGTATTAGTGTAATACCAGCGACAGCTTTTCATAGCATCACCGGTTGCGTCGCAATCCGTTCATGGTTCAGTAAATCTATTCAGCGTGGTATGGATATTCAGGTATTAGATATTCGCTATGGTGACAAATATCCAATATCCCGATACCCAATATCCAACATCTCCATGCAAAAGCTCCATTATAATTTTTTGTCATCATTATTTAATATTGCTTTATCAATCGCAATAACTATTCCTCATAACTTCACCATCCTAAATCAAAAAAAATGACTGAATCAAATTTCAAAGGCGTTGGTGGGTTAAATATTTACTTTCGTTCGTGGTATCCTTCAGAAACAGCGCGCGCAGTAGTTGCAATAGTCCCCGGTTTTAATTCACATAGTGGATATTACGAGTGGGTGGCTACCCAGCTTACAGCAAAAGGCGTTGCCGTATACGCGATCGATCTTCGCGGTCGTGGCAAATCAGATGGCGAGCGCTTCTACGTTCAGAATTTTGAGGACTACGTTACAGACGTTGCGTCATTTGTTTCAATTGTAAAGGAAAAAGAAAAGGGTTTGCCTGTATTCATGCTCGGGCATAGTGCGGGAGGCGTTGTCGCATGCAATTATGCACTTGATTACCAACAAGAACTTGCCGGGCTCATATGCGAAAGTTTTGCTTACCAGGTTCCTGCACCTGATTTTGCACTGGCAGTGCTAAAAGGATTAAGCCATATTGCTCCTCATGCTCATGTCCTTAAGCTTCACAACGAAGATTTTTCCAGGGATACTGCTGTCGTTGATTTTATGAACAACGATCCGCTGATCGCGCATGAGACACAACCAACGCAGACAGTGGCTGCGATGGTGCGTGCAGATGAACGCTTAAAGAAAGAGTTTCAAAAAATAACATTGCCGTTACTGATACTTCACGGCACAAAAGACAAAGCAACAAAACCGAGTGGCAGTCAGCATTTTTTTGAAACAGCAGGATCAAATGACAAAACGCTGAAACTATATGAAGGTTCTTTTCATGATCCTCTTAATGATCTTGACAGGGGTCTTGTAATGGCAGACATCCTCTCCTGGGTGAATGAACGAATCTCTAAAGCCTAAGAGTTTAATTTGTAAATATCTGTGTACATCTGTGAAATCTGTGAGCTGGAATCACAGATTTTTACAGAGTCACCCCCGTTCAATTAAGTCCGTACCGCAGTTTCTTCATCGTGGAAATTTCTTCCTTTCTGAACAATGAATAAGTTATAACAATGCAAACATTAAGGAACAAGTAAGCGACTGCGAGTAAAGTTTGATTCGTCACGGCGAGGAAGCTTGCAGTTCCATAACTGGAGAAAGAACTGACAATATAAGAAGCTCCGCCCGTGAGCCCCGCCACGATGCCAGCGTTTCGCGAAAAACGTCCCAGGCAATACGCAAAAAGATTATTAAATACAAACCCTGCAACACCATGTTGAAAGATGACAAACAACATCATCACATAAATATTTGTTAGTCCTAACATCGAGATGATAGTTGCAAACGCGCCAGCTGCCAGTTGTATTCCAAGTGCCACCGGTAATTTTTTCTCAAGCCGTGTTCCAAGCATTGACCGGGAAATAATGCCACCCGCCATCATTGAAACTCCTGAAAATAAAGCACAGTAACCGGTGACTACCGGGGTCTGATGCCATTGATGTTCGATAATAAACGGACTGGCCATTCCAAAAAGCAATACTATTCCATAGTTCAACCCCAATATCACAAGGCCAAGGGCAAAATCTTTTGTAGTGAGAACCGAGCCATAAACATCAAGTATCGGTTTTACCCGCAGCGGTTGAAGATCTTTTGCGGACTCGCCGCCATATTTAAGTGTCAGTAACAGGATTATAAGAGGCAACGTACCCAATAAGTAAAAACTGACCTGCCATCCAAAAGCGTTTTGCAAATAGCCTCCCAAAAACGGAGCAACAATCGGTGCCGTAGCCCAGATAATGGAAAATAAACTCGTGTAATGTTTCAACTGCTCTCCGGAGTAAGTATCCATGAAATAAGCACGCCTCGCTACCAGAACGAAAGCTGCCGCAATACCCTGGACAATGCGCATAAGATATAACACGTCCAAATTGGGGAACAGGCCAATAAAGAAGCTTGCAAGGGAGAAAATAAACAACGCGCTATTGCTTAATTTATAACGACCAAAGCTGTCGAGCAAGCTGCCGACAAACAACTGGCTGACGCCGGCACTGGCCATAAAAAGCAATAGTGATAATTGAATTTGAGACGCAGACGCGTGCAAACTGACCGTCATCGAAGGTAGAGACGGCAGGTAAATATCTGTTGCAAACCCTGCCAGCGGAATAAGACTGAAAGACAAAATATTGACAATGCGCCTATGCTCTTCTTTGATCGTTTTCATGAACTAAATAATTTTCATAAAATGGTTTAACGTGTCCCACGCAAAGCCCGATTCAAGTTTTTGAACCACATGAGGAACATTAGTCAAGTCCTCGTTGTAGTTCCTCTTGTGCCTTATGTGGTTAAACTATCAAGGCTAAAACAGCATCGGATCTGGCGTGTAAAATTATCCCGGCACCGAAGAAGATACTTGTGAAAATGATTTATCGGTAGCCGCCTGCTGATGAAATGTGTTCTTCGTTCATCGAACGGTGTTGCAGTGACCGGGTTACGCCATTCATTTCGATCAGTAGCGTATATTTATAGTTTACTTAACAGCAGGTGAGTGATGCAAACCAGGCTTTCCAAACTCTTCAGGGAATTTCTTGACAGTGAAAAAACGGCGGGACTTATCCTGGTCGCCTGCACAATGATTTCTCTTGCGCTAACAAATATCTTTGGACATACCTATTCTGGTATTTGGCATGTTGACATTTTTTCCAAACCCGTCGAATTTTGGATCAATGACGGATTGATGACCATTTTTTTCCTGCTTGTTGGACTGGAAATAGAAAGAGAGATTTATCAAGGTGAGCTTTCAAATGTACGGCAAGCTATGTTACCCGTACTTGCCGCCATCGGTGGAATGCTCATTCCCGCAATCATACACTTCGTCTTTAACTATGGAACGATAGCGCAAGATGGCTTCGGCATTCCAATGGCAACAGATATCGCCTTTTCATTGGCCATTCTTTCTTTGTTGGGTGATCGGGTTCCTCTTTCACTAAAAATTTTTCTTACAGCATTAGCGATCATCGACGATCTTGGAGCTATTATCATAATTGCTCTGTTCTACTCAAAAGATATTTCCCTGGGATATCTTGGGCTTGCCATTTTGCTCTTTTTCATGATGTTTCTATTGAGCCGGAAAAGATTTTACAGGACCTGGCTATGGCTTATTCTTGGGGTGGCAATGTGGGTTTTTATGTACCGATCAGGCATTCACCCAACTATTACTGGAGTCTTATTGGCATTTGCCATTCCATTTGGCACAGGAAATGAAACTTCCACCTCCTATATTTTACAGCACCGCCTGCATAAGCCCGTCGCATTTTTTATTCTTCCCGTGTTTGCTCTTGCTAACACTGCCATTCTGCTTCCTTCTTCCATTTCGGTGGCGCTGACGTCTTCTAACAGTTATGGAATCATTTTTGGATTATTCGTCGGGAAACCATTGGGCATCTTTTTGTTTTCAATGGCGGGCGCGGCGATGGGGCTTTGCGTCTTTCCTCCGGGTATCAAACGAAGACATTTCTTGTCGGTAGGATTCCTTGGAGGCATTGGGTTTACGATGTCCATCTTCATCACACTTCTTGCATTTAATGATGAACCCCTCATCTACGGCTCGAAAATTGCGATCATACTTGGCTCAGTTTTGTCGGGAGCGTTTGGATATTTGCTGCTGCGCCTGACATTGAAACGGGCAACCTGATGAATACGATCTCTGCGGCGAAAGAGATAGAAAAAAACTTTTGCGAAACCGAACAGTTGCATATATTTGCAACCGACCAGTTTCATAAAAAATCATTTCACCCAATGAGAAGAGATGTATTCCAGGCCATCGCCGACCCGACAAGAAGAGCCATCATCGGGATTATCGCGCTCGGTGCCATGACGCCAAATGCAATTGCCGAACATTTCGACATGAGCCGGCAGGCCGTTTCCAAACATTTAAGAATCCTGACCGAATGTCAATTGGTAAAACAGGAACAAACAGGCAGGGAAATTTATTACCACTTGCAACCAAAGAAAATGAAAGTAGTCGCCGATTTTATTGAACCCTATCGTCAAATGTGGGAGACAAAATTTGACCAGCTTGAGAAAGTATTAACCAAATTAAAAAGTAAAAAATGAGTAACAACAAAACAGAAGTCATTAAAAACTTCAAGGAAAAAACGATCATCGTTTCAAGAGAGTTTGATGCTCCAGTAGAAAAAGTGTGGCAGGCCTATACCGATAGTTCTTTACTGGATCAATGGTGGGGACCGTCACCCTGGAGGGCTGAAACCAAAAAAATGAATTTTAAACCTGGCGGATATTGGCTGTACGCAATGGTAAGCCCGGAAGGTCAGAAACATTGGGCTCGCATGAATTACATTGCAATTGATTACCTCAGAGGGTACGATATCGAGGATGCTTTTTGTGATGAGGAAGGTAATCTTAATACTGACCTGCCGGTTTCACGAGGAAGAATGAGTTTCAACAAAACTGCCTCAGGAACCCGCGTTGAATTTAAAATGACTTATGCGACTGAGAGCGATGTACAAAAAATTGTTGACATGGGATTCGAACAAGGTATTACTATGTGTCTAGACCAGGTAGAGGAGCTATTGAAAAAACAATTCGTGACATCCTGAATTTTGAGTGGATCGCATCATTATGAACTTCTCACTATGAATAAAATGACCTTCGGGTCTTTTTATCTGGGATGGTTCAACGCCGTCTTTTTATGTGTCTTGCCTGGTCATATGTTATCAGGAAAAACAGTATTATCAGCAGGCAAAAAATAGTATCATTAAAAAGAAACTCATTTCTCAATTGATCTGCCTGACACCAAAAAAGTAAGAAGAATAGCAGCAGTTTCAAATCATATTTTGTTTTTAGGCAATGAAGATTAAAATGTTGTCCACGCATTCTACCGGCCATTTTAAATGTTGGTCAACAGTTTTTCGATAATAACGATCAGGAATGCTAAAAATGGTACGGTAATACCGATTAAAAAAAAGAACAACGTCCGGCGATAAAACTTTTCAGGCTCGACAGGATAACGCATTCTCAACATGCGAAACAACACCAACAGTAATGAAAAGAGACAAACAACGGTGCTAATAGCTACAACCATATCCCTAAACATGTACTTTGAAAACGCATCCTTTATCCAAACAGCGGTAAAGTTTAGCATGAATCCCAAAAAAATACCGGCGGCAGTCACCATTGGTTGCCGGTATTGATTGATCTTATCCGTGCTTTGTCCTATCTCTTCCATATTCTTTCTATCTACTTCTGTTACTTCCCATCTTTACGCAAAACACACCTGAACCCAATATGACTCATCCCGGTATCGATCATTTGTGGCTGTCGCGCACCAGGTCTGTATCTCAAACAATAATTAGGAGCACACAAATGGGAACCGCCTTTCACTACTTTCCTGGGAATTTTTATTTCCGGCTGACAAGGATCGTAACTGGCGTCAGCAGAAATTACTCTTGGATTAATACTCGTAGTGCAACATGTTTTTACCTTATTCGCAGTTTCATCCAAATGCGGAACATACCAATCGCTTGTCCATTCCCAAACATTGCCGGCCATATCGTGCAAACCATATCCGTTGGGTGCAAAGGAACCAACAGGCGCTG
>DASYSW010000667.1:0-3030 GCA_036002905.1 Chitinophagaceae bacterium | reverse complement strand
ACAGCGTATACCGGGGCAGAAGTATTCCCAGCCATTCAGCATCGCCAGTCGTGTAAAAATTTTCAAGCAGTTCCTGATCGCTTATATGTTTGAATTTGTCAACGTTCACAACCGGAAATTACCAATTTGTTTTAGTTAGATGCAAATGAAATGAGTTTTCACATATAACAGGAACCTTACAAGTTGAGTGTCGCTTTTGGAACGATTTATTTTATTTTTAACCTCAGGGTTATGATAAATGCGGACTCGAATTCACCCAGTTGGGCCCATGAAACGGTAAGTGGAGAAGTGGCAACGCCATAAACAAAGTAACTCGTTGTTTCACCAGCGTTTTTGTCTCCGTTCACCACATCCCAGGATTGCGTAATGAAATGCTTGCTATAATGACGGTTAAATTTTGAGAATTCATCCTTTACGGACTGCAAACCAGCCTTGCCGTTATTACTGACGCCGATAAGTTGGTAAACTATCAGCGTATCTTTTGTGGAAGTTGAATCATCAATTACGAATTCTGTTTCAGCAAGCCTTACTTCGGTCCGATCGGCAAGAAACCCGAAAGGACTATAATTTTTATAAACTCCCTGGAAATAAAAAAGACTTGTATCTGTTTTGAGACGAGTTGTCCTGTTGATCAGGATAGGATCGTTCATCAGGTGCTTCAGGAAAAACCCAAATTCATTTTGATAGGGATCGGAACGAAAATAATTTTTGACGACCTTCAAAAGGTAGTTGATGCCTGGATTTTGAATAATGACAGGAACTTGCTCATCTTCCTTTTGGCCTGCGCATTGGGCTGCCAACGCGCCAAAGAAGAAGAAAATGAGAAATTTTCTTAAGATCAAAATATTCCCTTTATCCATTTAATAATGAGCATATCCCAACCCATCATTTTAAAAGCGGTATAAAAAAGAACGATGGCAAATATTTTTTTTACGACTTCCTGTGAAAGAGATAAAGCCAGTTTACTTCCAATCCACCCACCGAATACAAAGGCCGCGCACATGATCCCAACTACCTTCAGATCAATGAAGCCTTTGTTGTAATAATTGAGCACCGCAAGGATACCCGCCGGGAGCAACAGCAATCCAAGCGAAGTTCCCTGGGCCGCTTGTTGGGAAAAACCAAGAAAAAAAACCAGGGCAGGCACGATGATAATTCCTCCCCCTACACCAACCAAACCGCTCAATGTCCCTGCCGCCAATCCGATCAGGATCAGCAAAAGAATAGTTTCAGCGTTCATATTTGCCAGCTTGTTATGTTTCACAAAATTATTTTTCGAAGGTTTCTTTGTAATAGGCGATGGAATCTTTTATGATCCTCAGGGCCGCCTCTTTATCCTGGAAATTATCAATCTCAACTTTTTTATTTTCCAGCACTTTATATTGCTCAAAATAGTTCTTTAACTCAAGTAAAAAATGTTGCGGCAATTCTTTTACATTCTTATAATGATTTACCGAAGGGTCTTTTGATGCCACCGCGATGATCTTGTCATCCTGCTTCCCCTGGTCGATCATTTGCATATTACCGACAACGCTGGCTTCAACGAGACATAAAGGCTGAATCGATTGCGAGCAGAGAACTAAAATATCCAGCGGATCGTTATCCTGCCCCAGTGTCTGTGGAATAAAACCGTAATTGATAGGGTAATGAAAAGAGGAATAGATAACCCGGTCTAATTTCAATAAACCAGTTTCCTTATCTACTTCGTATTTAGATCGTGACCCCTGTGGAATCTCGATCAATGCATTTACTTGTTCCGGGGCAAATTCGCCCGGTGAAACGCCATGCCAGGGATGATGAACCGTTAACATAAAAAAATTAAAAGGTTTAGGGTATATGGTACCAGGTTTAACTTCAGTACTCAACACTCATTACTCATTACTCATTTCTTCGGTTTATAGTATAACACCTCCACTTTCTCTACAGTGATCAGGCCACCACGACCGCATTTCTCAAAAAGATCATTTACAACAGGAAGAAACGATTCGATCTTCGAGTCGCTGTCAACGATCTCAATGACTACCGGCAGATCTTCCGATAATTCAATCAATCTTGCTACATGAATGTGACTGCTGGCTCCAAACGACATGATCCCCTTTAAAACCGTTGCACCTGCCAATCCCTTTTCCCTGGCCGCTAATAATATGGCTTCATACAAAAGCTGATGACCGATCCTGTCGACCTCACCAACAAAAATGCGCAGCAATTTAGACTGTCCCTGGAGTTCCATTTATAAAAGTTTCATGATTGCTATGCCTCCAAAAACACCGGCGATGCCCAAAGCAACACTGGCGATAATGTATATTGAGAAGTACAAAATATCCCCGCTCCTAAGAAAGTTCATATTTTCAAATGCAAAGGTTGAAAAAGTAGTAAAGCCACCACAAAAACCTGTGATCAGTACTAACCTTGTTTGAGGAGTGAGGGCAGTAGACTTTTCAGTGGCTGCATAAAAAACCCCGATCAAAAAGCATCCGGAAAGATTAACCAGGAATGTGCCCCATGGAAATGGGTGAGGATAGTTTTCGCTGAACCATCTCTGACAGAGATAGCGTGCAATGCTTCCGATGCCACCACCCAATCCTATCAATAAAAGATTTTTGATCATTTCTGAATCGTGTCGATCTTATTGTTCTGTTTGTAAATGGAAGTATCCATATCATGTTCAAAAAGATATTTCAGGTCCACCAGCCATTGACCGTTTATTTTTACAATGCGTAAAGTATCCTTATCGTTCTTATACGAGTTTGCAAAAACCGTGACGGTGGTCGAATCATTTAGCTGTTTCGTATCAAAAAAATGAAGAGAGGCCGCCTTTAATTTGGACCTTTCATCCGGACTCATGCGTTGATAACCCCGTTCTGTCACATTCAAATATTCCAGGTTGGCCGAGTCCCGTAACATGTATGCAGAAGCGTCTTTGTAATCGCCTTTTAAAGCTGCATCCAAAAAATTCCTGGCTGCATCCATGTCATTATCCGATTTTGTCCCGGCTTCTTTGTCGGAATTGTTACAGGCCATCAATAAAAA
>DASYSW010000666.1:0-2441 GCA_036002905.1 Chitinophagaceae bacterium | reverse complement strand
GGGAAATAGATGGAAAGTTGGAAATGGAAAGTGGAAAGTTGAATGGCCGTTTTCAATTATCAACTTTCAATTTTCAATTACAATTCAATTCCAATCTTCTTCATCAGCAATGATGCATTCATACTGCGGCAAATGCCGTCTTTCAAAACGTAATCAAAATAAAGTTCTTCACCGGTCACCTGCACATCAAAATGATAGTTGTGAATGTCCCTGGGGAACTCTTCCGCAAGTTTTGTTAGCTCCAGGTCATGAGTTGCAACGAGGGCAAAAGCTTTTTCTTTGACAAGTTGTTTGATAAACGCCATTGAACCTGCGTGCCTGTCAGTTGAATTAGTGCCCCTTAGTATTTCATCAAGCAATAAAAAAACCTTTTCATGCTTGTTCACGGCGTCAATGATCTGTTTTAATTTTTTTAGCTCAGCATAAAAGGTTGAAGTGTTTTCTTCAAGATTGTCGCTGACCCTCATGCTGCTGATGACTTTCATATGTGACACGATCAATTCACTTGCACAAGCAGGCGAGCCCATCATGGCCAGCACAACGTTGATCCCTGCGCTTCTCAAAAAAGTGCTCTTGCCCGCCATATTGGAGCCTGTGATCAGGCTGAGTTGCTGGCTTCCTTTCACTGCAAAAGAATTATTGACCCGTTTCCCGACAGGTATAAGTGGATGCCCCATGTCTTTCGCCAGGAATACGCCATGCTCAGAAGGTATCTGAGGAAAAGTCCACCGGGGGTGATTAACACAAACGGTGGCCAATGTAACAAGGGACTCCATTTCGGCCAGTATATGAAACCAATTGGCCACTGTTGTTTCTTTTCCTGATTTCCATTTCTCCAATGCAAATGCCTGTTGAAGATCCCAGGCCAGGAAAATATTCAGCGGGATATGCACGAGTGGGTTGTACCTGTAATCCAATCGTTCCAATATCTTTTTTAATTGCAGGATTGACGTCGATGCCTTTTGCGAGCCGGTTCCCAAACTTTTTTGGAGCGCTTGTATCAATTCAGTCTTTGCTTTGAAAGTTTCAATCCACCGGATGCTTTGAAAAAGAGTTTCCAGTTCGGGGACGATTTTGTTAAGCAAAGCATAATCAGGCATGATGGCTTTGGTAATGCTAAAAGCAATCGCTAGAAACAAGAGCATTAAAGGATAGAAGGCCGACGAATGGATGACTGAGAAGATGTAGAGTAATAATGTAGTGATGGAAACGGCGGGGAAAATAAAACGCACCAACTTCCATAGAGTGTTCAATCGAAATCGATTTTCCACTTGTAACCATTTCCCCACATTTTCCTCTGCGGCGATCGTGACTGGATTTGCGATCCCATAAGATCTTAACTGCTGCAGAGAAAAGATATGATCCTTTAACTCATTTGCCGCCTGCTGTCTTTTTTTGATGAGTTCAGTTTGAGCAGGCTGCAATAGCCAGTCGGCGAGTAATTTATTGCCTTGTTCAGAATGAGTTCGGTTGATGTATTGATAAAGTGATGCTTTGCCGAAGAGATCAAGATCGTTGGCGTAATCATGGTGCTCCGGCGGAAAACATTGTCCGTCCGGCCTGTGGGTAAAATGGTGGTTGAGAATGTCGATCTCTTCTTTGTTGATCCCGATGAGCCTCTTCGTGTTTTCGATCGATTCACGGTTATTGATGTCGCTTAGAACAAAACGCAGAAAAAGAGCGATGAGAAGAGCTGATGAGATCAATGCAATTATCCAGCTAAAGGACCATAATTGCCAAAGGGCAGCACCGGCCGCTAACAGTGAAAAAAATCGAAGCCAGGCCAGCCTGTTCTTCTTCTTCAGCAGGTTGTTTAGCTGACCATCGAGGGTGGGCAGCTGCGATTCATAAATTTTCAGTGGATCTGAATATTGCATTGGATAAAACTAAGCCATTATGGTGAGCGGTGAATGGTGAGTGGTGAGTAGGAAGTCGGAAAATTCGATAAATTTGCAGGCTGACCGATTGTTGATGAATGCGATTACAGGAAGACGAAAGGAGCGTCGCAACGGGAGATCGATCAAGGCGAAGAAGCTCATATCAGAATAAAAATCATCAATCGGAAATCATAAATTGAAAATTAAAACGGGGGCGCTTGGTTTTGACAGCGTAGCTCTTTGAAAGTATAAGCATGCCGGGCGTTGCGTAATTAGCCCGATAATCTGAATACGAAAATTATAAATGGCAATACACAACTTGCCATGGCTGCTTAATTAGTAATTAGGTAGTCATTATGGCCGAGTGAGAAGGCAGTCCTGTTGCCCGCTCCTCCGCCCAATCAACAAACAAAACAGGATGCTGTTACTTTAGGCTGTGCTGGTAACAAAAGACTCATGCAGCTAAGGAATTAATCGGTTGTTTGTTCCCAGTTGGTTCCCGAATCCCGATAGCTATCGGGAAATAAAACAGAATAAGCATGTAGAAGGCTTTTGAAGAATATG
>DASYSW010000665.1:0-2175 GCA_036002905.1 Chitinophagaceae bacterium | reverse complement strand
CCAACCACGTATAGCTGTAAAAGCCTCCTTTGTTCAAGCCCATCTGAACAATCCATGGCCATATGGCGGAGGGAGGTTTATCTATTGTAATCGCTATTGTCGTCATCATCCCTGGGGCCGGAACGATTGAATCACCGGGATAATATTTATTTCTTTCAATAGTGGTGGATCCCCAATGCATGAGTAAGCTACGCAGGAACAATACATAGGCAGTAATTAAAACCAATAGAGAGAATGCACCATATTTTAATATTTTTCGTAGCGGTTTCAATGGAATCAATAATGAGAAATAAAAATGGGCAAGGTCATTGTCTTAATAATCCGGTCCGCATGACTCGTTTTAAAAAACCGCGAAACAGTGTTCCTGCCGTAGGCGCCCAGCACTACCATGCAATTCTTTCGTCCAAACAAATAATCAAAAAGCTTATCATTAACTCCACCTTTCAACGCCTGGAAGTCTATAACGGAATAGTGATTTATTAACCATTCAGTCCATCGTTGTTTTTCGTCTTCTGTCCACTCACCCTCTTCATTTACCTGAAGCAACACTACTTTTTTGTCGTCCAGCTCCGGAAAGAGGTATGCGAATTGCTTTATCGCAAACGCAGATGACTTACTTCCATCATAAGTGAACACGATCTCTGAAAGTCCATAAAAACTCTCCGGTGCAATGATCACCGGGCATTCGGCATCCTTCAAAACATCTTTTACAAACTCAGTCGGGCGCCCTTCAAAATTTCGACGAAACGAAGTGGCCGCATCGACTACAATCAAATCCGCAAAGCGGCTTTCATAAATGATCTCTTCAGCAGGTATGCCGGAGTCACAATGTACAGTACAATGGACCGACCTGTTTTCGCATGCGCGCTTGAAACGTGAAAGGGTTGCTTCTATCGAGCTTCGCTGACGTGTATCATTGGAAGATGGTTCCTCAACTTTCCCATCAATAGATGTCGACCCAGCCGTCGTCAATATTGGTTTCTGAACGCTTTCCAGGATAATGCCGGTAATTGTTGAATGGGTAAGTCTACCTAAGTAACAAGCAAAATCCAAAGCTGGCATGTTTAGTTCGTTCTCACCAATGACCAGTAATATTTTTTCCATAAAAAACGTTTTCCCGAATTTATTTACATCCGAAGCTGATTTCTTATGATCACCATTATTGTCTTCTGTGATTCTAGTCAGAGAACTAATAAATTTTCCCGGCGGGGCTTGTTGGAATGGCTACGTTTTATTCATGCAACGAGCAACAAGCATCACAGCGAAAGATATCCTCCATCAATGGCGTAATAACTACCTGTTACAAAGGAGGCCTTGTTGGAGCTCAGCCAGATTGCCAACTCTGCCACTTCTCTTGCTTCACCCATTCTTCCCATGGGGTGAAGTTCTGTTATAGCTATTCTCATCTGGTCACTTAAGATCGACAAAAGAGGTGTGTTTATAAAAGCTGGACCAATGGCATTGACCCGAATCCCGCGTCGTGCATATTCAATCGCCGCATTTTGAGTAACACCCACTACTCCATGTTTGGCCGCTACATATGCTGCTGAATTAGCAAATGCTACCTGCCCCAGGATCGAAGACATATTTACAATGGCTCCCTGACCTACCTTAAGCATATGTGGTATCTCATACTTCATGCAATAAAAAACACTGTTGAGATTAACGTTGATAACTTTTTGCCAACCTTCAATGCTCATGTCTGCAATCGGGTTCATTTCGCCACCGATACCTGCGTTGTTGAAGGCAATGTCAAGTCGGTTGTAAATGCGAACTGTTTCTTCAGTAAGTTTTTTACATTCTTCTGCAGCGGACACATCGGCCTTTACAAAGGAGGCTTTACCGCCGGCCTTTGTAATCAAATCCACCGTTTCCTCCCCACCTTTTTCATCTATATCTGATACGATTACGCTTGCTCCCTGTTCTGCATAAAGGAGAGCAGTCGCCTGGCCAATTCCGGATCCAGCACCAGTAACCAGAGCCACTTTGTTTTCAAAAATTCTATCCATATCAGTAAGATTTTTTGTCGAATTGATTTGAATGCGCAGTCATTACACATTTATTGGCTCTGAACTATTTGATTGAGTCAGTGTAACCTTATATTTCGCTTTTTCATTTCTCGCTTCAGCTTCAATGGAAAATCCCTTCTGCAACCGCAATTCTTCAAATGTTCAA
>DASYSW010000664.1:0-12944 GCA_036002905.1 Chitinophagaceae bacterium | reverse complement strand
TGTTGTTGACGAAAGACAGCTCGCATCTGCACTACTGCAACTGGTAGCCGTTGAGGAAATACAGCCATCTGCATTTTTTACTTTGATACTGGGATTAGAGCCAGCAGCTAAGCCGGTAAAATCGGTATTCGTTTGCCAGTTTGCGCCGTTATCCTTACTATACTGGTAGCCCGTGCCGGTAGGAAAAGTAACTCTCAACGAACCGGTTGAGTTGCTGCACAAATCCGGTTGTTGCAGGATACACAACAAGGCAGCCGGTGCAGCAGCAGGAGCTGTGTTTATAGTTCTGATTGTTGCGCTTGAAGGGCATGTGTTGTTTAATTTTGCAGTGATATTGTAAGTTCCCGCCCCCACATTGAACGTATTTGACGTTTGATAATCTGATCCGTTGATGCTATAAGTAATACCCTGACCCGACGGTGAATTTACCACAATGGTCCCGGTGGAAACTGAACAACTTGGCTGCGTTATAGTGACTTGCGGCGCTGCAGGTGTTGTGTTCACTGTTACTGTTACCGATTTTGTATTGCTGCATTCAGGACTCGTAGCCGTTGCAGCTTTTATCCAATATTTACCGCTACCCAAACTTTGTGCGGTGGCGCTTGTAATTTCAGTGCCAGGGCTATTGTTATTATCCATGTAATAGCTAAGGGCAGTCCCTGCTGGCAATGTGCTGCCAGCTGTTATTGCAGCCGCCGTAATGTCAACGGTTGCCGGAGAACATACCGCGGAGGGGTTTGTGATTGTTAAATTGGGAGTTTGATTTACTACTAACGTTACTTGTGCTACAGTGAATACAGTGTTATCGGCATTGCTCGTAATCTTTGCATAAATAATTTTGCTCGCCGACGAATAGCTGCTTAGGTTCTGGCTTGTTATCTGGTTAGAGAATGTGCCCGGAGCTGTAAAGTTTTCCCACCATGTAACTGTTACATTACTTGAATTGGTTACCGAGACATTACTCAAGTTAAATGTAGACGTCGAACCACCGGCCTGGTCTGAACACTGTGTAATTGTTTTGTCTTGCGGGACTGGAGTCTCGATCGCTATATATTGTCCCGGCGGTAAAGAAAAGCATTTTGATGAAGTTGCGGGACATTGAAACCCTGAACCGGTGCAGAAATTCGTGTTACCGGTTCCCCATCCGAGGAATACGTCTGTAAGTGCGATGGGAGTTCCGCAGGGCCAGTTAAATGAGTTCTGAAATGTGACTTTATTTGTCGGTTGGTTCAGCGTGACCCCAAAGCATTGTGATGGGGTTGCGATCACCGCGCCTGGGGTTCCACCTGTGAAATTTTTAATGTTGGCAAATATTACAACACCGACACGGGGTGTCTTCGTGGTGAGCTCCAGCGTGAGAAAAACGGCGGCGCTGCCCGATTGCGGACAGACAAAGCTGGTCGATAACTTATTGCCGCTTGCATCTGATAGATAAGCAGCTTTGATTTGAACGTCGTTCGAGGTGCAACCGAGTTTACAATCAGCAGGAGATGATTGTGCGTTTGCAGTAGAACTGGAAATTAATCCGAATGCAACCAATAATAAGGTTACAATTTGTTTAGGGACATTCGTCACGGGCATTTTCAAGAGCCTGGTAAAAGACGTGACATCGCCCCGATGTCTTTGTAATAATAAGTACATGATCGGTAGTTTAATTTGATAAAATGATGCTTGTCAGGGACCTCATAGTACTGGAGCGCCACAACTGCGAATGCAGTTCTAGTTACAGATTAAACATCAAACATTGGATAGAATAGGAAATCTTGAAGTTTTCCGAATTGGAAATTTATTAAATGGGGCAATGCGGAATATTAGGTGGTTTCAGGGGTACGCGAGAATTGATGGCATAAGAATACAAAATAAAATCTGAAAGTAAAAGGGTTTCAATTTTTTTTCTTTTGATTGGAGTCAAATAATGCTAAAAAGTGCTAAACTCCGCTTTGGGGGATTGCGATCCTGTGACCTCTCCACGCATATAGAATCGTGAATCTTTGTAGCCATCCATTTTATCGTACAGGAATATCTCCACTGTTTTATCTGTCCTGGCGCAGGTTGAATCGAATTGGATTTGTTTTTGGAGGACTCCGGCCAACGTTTGTGCAGCCTTCAGCAATGAGTCCTTATTATGAGTTTTCAGTTCTATGAGCAAGTCAGCCTTTTTATAGTTGCATTCATCATAGATGTCAATTTCCTTTATTACCCTGATCGAAGAATCCATTAAAGCAATTGAATTTCCTGGTTTTTCCGTCTGCTGATTTGGGCCTTTGCTTTGGCAGGCAATGAGTGCAAGTATTGTAAGCAGGTATTTCACGATGGCTATACTAATGTAGGTCATTTTGGCGGGTTATGGCGAACTCTTTCCATCGGTAATAATTAATTGATTCTACGAAGTAATAAATAAAAAGGTTCCATTCAGAACCTTCCTGGTCGGGCAGACTGGATTCGAACCAGCGACCCCTACGTCCCGAACGTAGTGCGCTACCGGGCTGCGCTACTGCCCGTCTTATCCGCCGGGGCGTTAGCGTAGGCGGAAAAAACGATAATGAGAAGTCTGCCTTCGCCGCACTGGGCGGATATAGCAGACACTGTCGGGTGGACTGGATTCGAACCAGCGACCTCTTGCACCCCATGCAAATGCGCTACCGGGCTGCGCCACCACCCGAAAGGATTGCAAATCTACATGAAATTGACCTTAAAAACCTGTTTTACTGGGTTGAAAGAATGTTGTGATGAGAGTTACTTGTGTTTCCAATAAACTTGTTCGTCAATGTAATCGCCAATGACTGAAGCAATGTCGTCATTGCCCTGGGGTATGGAGACCCAATACGGTTTATTATTCTTATCCCTTATCCTTGTAATGAATATCGCCTCACGACCCTGGATTTCTACTGCACAGATTTTATTTTGAAAGGATATGAGTTCGACATAGGCAATTTTTTCCCCCACAGTAACGTGAAACTTCTTTTGTTGACCTCTTGTGCTTGCTTCTTCATTGTCCATTCTTCATTAAGTCACAAAAGCCATACCCTTATTCACATTGTTATAATAATGAATGTCTATGAATTTTAATAAAAAATTTTTGCAGATGATGATTATCCAGTTTGCTTATTTATCTTCACATTTCTACCGCGTACAAGCCGGAAAATTTACATACCGACATTACCACGTCAACAACTTATTCTGTTTTTGAGATCTCCATACTAATTGGTTAAAGAGAATGTTTTGTGCCCGCAATAAAGTTGTCGGCAGAATTATTTATAAGAATGAATATAAAAAGTTCGTTTTAAAAATGAGTTTGAATTTAGACAACCAGTTACTTGAAGCATTGTTCGAAACAATTTCGAACGAGGTGTACGTACTCGAAGCCGTGAGGAATTCCAATCATATCATCACGGACTTCAAATCACTGATAGGAAATAAGGCTACAACCAGTCCCGGTAATGGGAGGTTGGACAATCATTTATTTGATCAATTTGTGGATGTCGTTGAAACTGGAGAGCCTTTGGATACGATCTTGCAATACCGGGACAACGGTCAAATACGATGGTATCATGTAAAAGCTAAGAAATTCAACAACGGGCTAATCGCTTACCGGGAGGATATTACGATTGCAAAGCAAGCCGAAGAAAAAATCATGCAATTGAATACCGCTTTATTTACAAAGAACAGGAAGCTTGAGGCCCTGAGCTCTGAATTAAAAACCTTCACTACAGTTGCTGCCAATGACTACAATGAAACGCTGAAGCACCTCTACAATTCGATGGAGTTCATTATAAACAATGATGCGCGGAATTTATCGGACGCCGGTAAGGCGAACATCAGGAGAGCCCAGGCGGCGATTCAGAAAATGAAGTTATTGACGGATGATGTCATTTCTTTTTCGAAGATCGATTCCGACGAGCAGATGATCCCGGTTGACCTGAATGAAATATTGGCAATAGTTGTCCACGGTCTTGATGAAAAGATCAAATCGGAAAATGCGGTGGTTCGTTCTGATAAATTACCTCTTGTTGCCGGTTACCCCCCGCTGATCTCCCTGCTTTTTTACAACCTGATCAGCAATGCGATAAAATTCAGGAAAAAAGAACCGGATCCTACTATTGACATCAGGCATTCTGTAAAAAGAGGTTCTGAAATAGAACATTCGGCGGCGCTCAGCGAGGTTACTTATAACCTGGTCTCAGTCATCGATAATGGGATCGGTTTTGATCCCCAGGAAGGAGAAAAGATATTTACCATGTTTTACCGTCTGCATGAAAAAGGGAAACAGAAAGGGGGAATAGGGCTTGCTATTTGCAAAAAAATCATGGACCTGCACGGAGGCTTTATCGCTTCGGAATGTACACCCGAGTGTACGACGTTTAAATGTTACTTCCCCTGTTTAAAATCGACGTCAATTATTGTTTAGAATATCCTTTAAATTTTTTATCAACACGTTGATCATGCTTGGCTTCTTCACACATTTGTAGGCGCCTAAGGAAAGTGCCTTTTGATTCATTTCTTCACTAATGTAGTTCGAATACAAAATGATCTTACTTTTTCCAAGCTTCTCAATTTTCTTTATTTCGGAAACTACTTCAAGGCCATTGACCCTTGGCATGTTATAGTCAATAAAAATATAAGCCGGGGATCTATAACTTAAAAATTCAAGCGCCTCGTTCAGATCTCTTGCCTGGCTGCATTGAATGTTTTTATCAACGGAACGCAGGGCTTCTGCAAAAACTTCAAGTTCGTCCGTATCATCATCAATTAATAGTATTTCTTTGGTCATACCAGTTAGTCAGTTTTTAGTGAAGGCTGTTAGGTTCATGGGCACGTCATAAAATAAGAAATGGGAAAAATTATGCAGAGATGTAGTGGCAAACTCCGGAGAGGTAATAATTGAGTTCGTGAAATAAAAATAAACCTATTTTCTCTTAGAAAAAAAATTTGATTTTAAGGCTTTGTTGGGATGTTCAAATACCTTTTTTCTAATTCACATGTTCGTCTGCGATCTTTATCGCGTCACCGATCAGCGCAAGTCCCTCATCAATTTGTTCTTTTGAAATGCAAAGTGGGGGAGCAACAAAAATAAAGCTCCATCTTACCATTGTATGCAGACCAAGTTCTTTCAGTTTGGCTCCCACTTTATTCATGATCGTCATTTCATCAGGTTTCGCATTGAACGGGGCCATTGGTTCTTTGGTCTTCCTGTCTTTCACTAATTCGATGCATCCAAGCAAACCAGTGTTTCTCCAGTCTCCTATGCTGGGATGTTTTTGTTTCAATTTCTCAACCTGGACATCCATGTATTTTCCCATTGCTGCTGCATTTTCAATCAGATTTTCATCTTCATAAATCTTTAACGTTTCAAGCGCTGCTGCGCAGCAAACAGGGTGAGCGGAATAAGTGAGACCCAACGGCAATACAGCATCATTGTATTTCGCGGCGATCTTGTCGCTTACCATTAAACAACCAAACGGCAGGTAACCCGAGGTAAGACCTTTCGCCATTACGATCATATCAGGAACGATATTGTGATGCTGAAAACCGAACCATTTTCCTGTTCGTCCAAACCCACTCATTACTTCGTCAATGATCAACAGGATCCCATTCTTATTGCATATTTCCCTTACACTCTGTAAATAGCCGTCGGGATAGAGAAAACATCCTGACGAACCGGATTGACCTTCCAGTAAAATGGCGGCAATATTGGTGGGTCCTTCATAAGCAATGATGCGTTCGAGCTGCGCAACAGAGTCTTTTAACAGAGCTTCTTCATCATGTTGCCAGCGATACAAATAAGGAAGATCAAAATGAACAAAGTTGGGGGCTTGCTGCGAATCCACTGCCAGCCGCCTTGGATCACCGCTCGCTGCCATCGCTCCATTAGTTGAACCGTGGTATGATTGGTAACGGGTCAGAATTTTATGCCGTCCTGTATAAAGCCTTGCCAACTTGATTGAATTTTCAATGGATGATGCGCCGCATAGGGTAAAAAATGCTTTATTAAGATCACCCGGACAGATCTCTGCCAGTTTTTTTCCTAATTCGCCACGAACTTCTGTCACGCAACCTGGAGTTACATAAGTTACCTCCTGCATTTGCCTAACGACGGCTTCTGTTACCCGCTGGTTACTGTGACCAATATTTACATTCATTAACCCGGAAGAAAAATCAATATACTTTTTGCCGTTATAATCGTACAGATACACACCTTCAGCATGTTTTACTGCAATTGGATTTGTTCCTTTTTGTTTACTCCAGGAAAACAAAGTGTAGTCTTCATTATTGCGGACAATTGCGCCCCTATCGCCTAAAGGGGAATTTTGAGGTTCTATTATTTCAGAAAGTGTTTTTGTGTCTGACATAATTTATGTTTGAGTTGTTAGTTTTTTTGATTTGAGCTGGACCCATCTTGAGGCCACAATCTGAGACCGCCAGGTATCAATATGATTTTACAATTTAATCTTTCTTTGAGATATGTCGCTGCTCAATAGAATTACTGGAAGTACAAGTGAGTGACACAACGGATGCTTAATGGAAGGTTGTAAGCTGGTTACACAAAAAAATGAGCCACGAAGGAGCAAAGGCACAAAGATTCACGAAGCCTTTAAGTGACTTTGCGTCTTTGCGCTAAAAAAAATTTTCGTTATCGTGAGTCGTGAATCATTTTTACGATTCACGTCTCAGGCGATGGTTACATCCCGATCCAGGTACACATCCTGAACTGCATTCAGAATTTCAATGCCTTCCTTTTTGGAACGTTGAAAAGCTTTACGACCGGAGATAAGACCCATGCCGCCCGCACGTTTATTGATAACTGCAGTTACCACAGCTTCGGCCAGGTCACCGGCTCCTGATGAAGCGCCACCAGAGCTGATCAATCCCGCGCGACCCATATAACAATTGGCAAGCTGGTATCGACACAGATCAATGGGGTGATCAGAGGTAAGTTCAGAATAAATGCGGGAATCATTTTTGCCGTAGGCCGACTCCTTTGTATTGAGTGCAAGATAACCGCCGTTATTTTCCGGTAGTTTTTGTTTGATGATATCTGCCTCGATTGTCACACCAAGATGATTTGCCTGCCCGCTGAGATCAGCCGATACGTGATAGTCTTTTTCCTTTGTCTTGAACGCCGGGTTGCGCAAGTAACACCAAAGAATGGTTGCCATGCCCAGTTCATGCGCCATTTCAAAAGCCGTAGTTACTTCCTGCAATTGTCTTGTCGACTCGGGGCTTCCAAAGTAGATCGTTGCGCCGATCGCAGCCGCTCCTAAATTCCAACTGGCCTTGATAGAAGCAAACATTACCTGGTCAAACTTATTTGGATAGGTTAGAAATTCATTGTGGTTGATCTTAACTAGAAAGGGGATTTTATGCGCATATTTTCTCGCCAAAAAACCCAGGCCGCCAAAAGTGGTCGCTACTGCGTTGCAGCCGCCCTCTATCGCAAGCTTGACAATATTTTCCGGGTCAAAGTATTCTGGATTTTTTGCGAATGATGCCCCAGCGCTATGCTCAATGCCCTGGTCAACCGGTAGTATGGAGAGATATCCGGTATTTGCCAATCTGCCTGTGCCATACATCAATTGAAGATTGCGCAAAACCTGTGGATTGCGGTCACTGTTGATCCAGATTCGATCTACAAAATCGGGACCCGGCAAATGCAACTTGTCCTTTGATATAGTTTTGGAGCTATGAGACAATAAGTATTCGGCCTTGTCACCCAATAGTTCGGTTGTTTTTTTTGACATTTCGGTTGATTATAGTTGTTGATAAGCCTATAGCTTTTTTCGAGGTGCAAAGATAAAAGTTAAAATTATTCTGACCATAAGAGTTTGAACATATGGCTCTTGCCCTACCCGGATTTGATCGGGGGAAGTGGGAATCGGCAGCAAAAAGTCAAAATAAAAGCCCCGGGGAGGGGCCTACTTCTTTAAGAATAAGCGCATGTGTGACTGCACTCGTGTTTCTTTTTGATTTCTTTTTTTTCGGTTTTGATGGCGGCTTTTTGTTTACTGCTGCGCAAGCTGGCATAAGCAACGGCTGCGATGCATGCAAGCAGAATGAGTACAATAATAAATCTTTTCATAGCCGTAAATTTTGTACAAGAAGTTACGGATTTAAAAACTGGCGGCAAATTATTTTTTATATATGGTAAAATGAACAATTAACCTGTAACCTTGTTGTTGAAAGTCTATCAAATAAGCAAAACCGATGGAAGAACATGTTGTAAAGATCCTTTTTATTGAACCGGTAACTCATAATGTAAAACATTTTAAGGTAGAAAAACCGGGTGGCTACAAATTTGTGCCCGGCCAGGCGACGGAAGTTGCGATCAATAAGCCCCGGTGGAAGGAGGAGAGACGGCCTTTTACATTTACAAGTTTGAATGAATGGGGCCATCTTGAATTCACGATCAAGATTTATTCTGATCATGATGGCGTAACGAATCAGCTTGGACAGCTAAAAGTTGGAGATGAATTATTGCTTCACGATGTCTGGGGAGCGATCCATTATAACGGTGAGGGAACATTTATAGCGGGCGGTGCCGGTGTTACACCCTTCATAGCCATCTTCAGGCAACTGCAAAAAGACAAGAAGCTGGGCAATAACAGACTCATTTTCTCCAATAAAACCCACCGCGACATCATTCTCAAAGACGAGTTTACGGCTATGCTCGGTGATAATTTCATTAACACATTAACAGAAGAAGAAGTGGCTGGTTATGATCATCACAAGATTGATGATCAATACCTGAAGCAAAAGATCACCAATTTCCAACAGCAATTTTATATCTGTGGGCCAGATGCGATGATCAGCGACGTGAAGACAAACCTGCACAAGCTTGGCGCGTCAGAAAATCTGATCACGATTGAACTATAAACAACATTCACAAAAATACCGCCCCATGATCTGAAGCGGTATTGAACCAAAAAGAAAACTTTCTTTACTTCTGTTGTAATTGGATCTCTCCAACATCGGTAGGTGTGCCATCTTTTACTTCTACATCTTTTTTCCTTGTGTTTGCATATGGAGCTTGTGCTTCAATGATCACTGAATAATTTCCAGCTTTTACATTCTGAATTTCAAAGCTGCCATTTGTAACTGGCGCACTTAACGTGTCAGTCGATGAGATGGCCCATGCTTTTACTGCTTTGTCAGCAGGCGTAACCGTTCCTTTGATGGAATTGGTCTGAAGCAGGGTGAATGCAGATAAACCAAGCGCTACAATACCGGATGCAAATGCTGCGAATTTGGCATTTTTCATAATAAACATTTTAATAGGTTAACGAAATTTGATTAGCAAAAAAAACAATTTAAAAAATAGAGATAATTCGTTTTGCAACTACTATGCCATAGCATTTTTCAATTACCTGTTACCAAATTGAAAAAGTTATTATTGGCTTCGAACAATTCTGAATTTTGAAAATGATTAAGTGGAAATCGGTTTTACGGATCGGACATTCGCCGTATTTACGAAGGGTAAAAAATACGGGGAAAGAATTAATAAAGTATAACAGGCAGAACCAAACAGCCTTTTTTCCACAGGGGTTAACAACTCTAAAATTCAAGCTGAAGATCGCTTTTGCTATATTCGCAGCGATGAACCCTGAATAAGATGGCCTGGAACCTGATCGGAATATAAAAAAATCGTCATGATTAATGTGTCCATTCATCTTGTCACAAACGTTAAAATAATTTCGTACCACTAACAATGGCAAAAGAAAAAGAGAGCCCAAAGGAACCGGCAAAGACAAACCTTTTTGAATACACCGAAGAGAGCATCCGCTCACTTGACTGGAAGGAACACATTCGCATGCGCCCGGGCATGTACATTGGCAAGCTCGGCGATGGCAGCAGTCCTGACGATGGAATTTATGTGCTGGTAAAAGAAGTGATCGACAACTGTATTGATGAGTTTGCCATGGGGTATGGGAAAACGGTTGAGCTTATTGTAGAGGGTAAACAGGTCACAGTTCGCGATTTTGGCCGTGGCATTCCGCTCGGCAAAGTGGTTGACGTGGTGAGTAAAGTAAACACGGGCGCAAAGTTCGACAGCAAGGTTTTTCAGAAAAGTGTCGGTTTGAATGGTGTTGGTACGAAAGCGGTGAATGCATTGAGTCATTACTTCAAAGTGACGGCCGTTCGCGAGGGGAAAGAAAAGACGGCCGAATTTGAGCGCGGATTTCTGATCAAAGAATACAAGGAGACAAAGACGAGTGAACAAAATGGAACCCTCGTCACCTTCATTCCCGATGACTCCGTTTTTAAAAATTTCAAATTCCATCCTGAGTTTTTAGAGAACCAAATATGGAACTATTGTTTCCTGAATGCGGGATTGAAAATTATTTTCAATGGTAAGAGTTATGTCAGCAAAAACGGCTTACTTGATCTCCTGGAGAGAAAAACGAATGCAGATGAAATCCGTTACCCGATCATTCATTTGAAAGGAGATGACATTGAAATAGCCATTACACACAACAATGATTACGGTGAGGACATTTACAGTTTTGTTAATGGCCAGCACACAACACAGGGCGGCACGCATCAACAGGCTTTTCGTGAAGCTTACGTAAAGACCATTCGCGATTTTTATAAAAAGGATTATGATGCTGCTGATGTGCGGACTGGGATCGTTGCAGCTGTTGCAGTAAGAGTGGTTGAGCCGGTGTTTGAATCACAGACAAAAACAAAACTTGGTTCTGTGAATGTGGACGAAGGGGGCCCCAGCATGCGCCAGTTTGTTGGAGATTTTTTGTCAAAAGAGCTCGACAATTACCTGCACAAAAACCCATCCCTGGCTGATGCGCTCAAGAAAAGAATTGAACAGAGTGAAAGGGAAAGGAAGGAACTGGCCGGCATAAAGAAACTAGCCAATGAGAGAGCCAAAAAAGCCAATCTTCATAACCGGAAACTTCGGGATTGCCGGGTCCATTGGAATGATGAATCACCCACAAAAAATAAAGCCGAGTACGACGAGCTACGACAGGCATCCACGATCTTTATCACGGAGGGTGATAGCGCCAGTGGCTCCATCACCAAAGCAAGAAGTGTAGAAACGCAAGCCGTGTTCAGTTTAAGGGGTAAACCACTGAATTGTTTTGGTCTTACGAAAAAGGTGGTCTATGAAAACGAGGAGTTCAATTTATTGCAACATGCATTGAACATTGAAGAGGGCCTGGACGGCTTGCGGTATAACAATATTGTAATCGCTACCGATGCTGATGTGGATGGTATGCATATTCGCTTGCTGTTAATGACCTTCTTTTTACAATTCTTTCCCGACCTTGTCAAGAAGGAACATGTATTTGTGTTGGAAACACCACTGTTCCGCGTAAGAGATAAAAAAGAAACGATTTATTGCTATGACGAGACGGAAAAACAATCAGCCATAAAAAAATTGGGTGGTAAACCGGAGATTACGCGATTCAAGGGCCTTGGAGAAATCTCACCGGATGAATTCGGAAGATTTATTGGCGAAGAAATGAGATTGCAGGCGGTGATCCTTGAACACGGAGATCATATTCAAAACTTACTCGAATATTACATGGGCAAGAATACGCAGGAGAGACAAGAGTTTATTATTGAAAATCTGAAAGTGGAGATTGATGTTCCTGTACCCGAAGACGGCAGAAAGAAAATGGCAGAGGCATAGATGAAAGTTGACGCCCTGTCCCCTGAAGGGGTTTCCGAAATAGGTTTTTTTTAAAGTTAATCTCATTTATCAATGAAAGAGATAAAAAAGGAAAGTAACACTCAATACTCCCCTTCAGGGGATGGGGGCATGATTCACGTTGTTTTTAATGCGTCCGAAGTGAATTTGATAAAAGATGTCATCAAACTCGATGAAACTTTATCAGGAAATGTGTTGCAAATAAAGGACGATTTTGCTGTTGGCCCCCTCGTCGCCATTGACACTGAAGAAGGTTGGAATTCGAGGGTAAGCTGGTGGAGAGAGTTATTAAAAAATTCTCCGTACGAAAATGATCCACAGACTTTTTTCGATGACAGGCAAACGGTGACGCAAATAAAAGAACAGCTCGATGCTGACTCTGCCCGGCAAGTTTGGATATGGATGGGCCAAAACCAGCATGATGTGTGTGGTTATTATTGGTTCATGCAACATTTTAAGGACTACCAGGGAAGGATCCAGGTCATCTATTTAAACAATCTTCCTTTCATCAACGAGAAAGGACAATTATTCTATCCCTCGTGGATAAGTGAGATACAGCCAAAGGAACTATTGAAAGCAAAACGACTTGTAAGACCGATCACAACGAGTGAGTTTGAAGTAGATCCTGACGAATTGAAAAAATTGTGTACGGAAAATTCAACTGTACGGATCCTCGAAGGTGGAAAAAAGATCGTCGGTAAAGAAGAAACATTTTATGATAATGAGATTTTAAAAAATCTTACCAACGACTGGCAGAAAGCAACCAGGGTATTGACAAATACGTTGCATCGCATGAAGATAAAAACAGGCGATGTATTTATCATGTGGCGAGTGAAAGAACTGATGGCGCAGGGAAAAATCGAAGCGCTCGGAGATGCAAATAAAAGCTGGAAAGAATTTGATGTGAAATTGCCCGGGATGCAACGAACGGAGGCAACTGAATCGCAGGAAATAACTGCCTAGACCATTTTATGAAAAACATTTTGAAGCTAGAAGAGGCCGCCATGTTTGTTCTTTCCATTTATGCTCTTAGCCTGTTGAATGTCAGTTGGTGGGTCTATTTGCTGATATTAATTGTACCCGACATCAGTTTTCTAGGTTATGCAGCAGGAAATAAAGTTGGTGCAGTTTGTTATAATTTTTTTCATCACAAAGGAGTGGCCATAGCGATTTTTTTAACCGGGTTTATCTTGAAGGACGAATGGCTTCAAATTAACGGGATCCTCTTATTTGGGCATTCATCGATGGACAGAGCGCTTGGCTATGGTTTGAAATTAAGCCA
>DASYSW010000663.1:0-6405 GCA_036002905.1 Chitinophagaceae bacterium | reverse complement strand
TGAATGAGGCCATAGACCTTGGCATTAAGAACAGCAAACAACTCAAGAATAGCCTGGCAAAGATCGAAGAAGCTACGGCAGCATTGAAAGAAGCTCTTAATAACCAATTGCCCGATGCAAAACTTTCCGCTTCGTATTTATGGCTCAGCAGTGCGAACGTAGATATGAAGATAAAAGGAAGCGGCGGTAGTGGTGGTGGAGGCGGCTCGGTTCCGACCATTTCAAAGGCCGGTTATGCCATAGCCAATGCTTCGGTTCCCGTGTATGCCGGTGGTCGAATCCGGTATGGAATTGAAGCATCCAGGTTTTTGGAGCAGGCCACAAGACTTGATGCAGATAACGACAAGGAAGAAGTGATCCAAAATACCATCGAGGCCTTTGTTAATTTATATAAGGCAAAAGCTTCCGTTTCTCTTGTACAGGAAAATCTCGCGGAGGCACAACAAAGAGTAAAAGATTTTAGCAACCTCGAGAAAAATGGTTTGTTGGCACGCAATGATCTTTTGAGCGCTCAATTACAAGCCTCGAATTTTGAGCTCGGCTTACTTGATGCTGAAAACAACTGGAAACTCGCCAACGTAAGCATGAACATTTTGCTTGGCCTTCCTGAAAAATTAGAATTAGTTCCTGATTCATCGATGGTCAATGAAAGTTTTGCGGTGAAGACATTAGATGAGTACCTGCAAACGGCATATACCAACCGAAAGGACCTGGCGGCGTTGGACCTCAGAAAAAAGGCGAGTGAATCATCGATAAAATCTGCAAAAGGCGATTACTATCCGAGTCTTGCTGTGACCGGTGGTTACATTGCTGCAGATATTCCTGAATTGATCAGTATTACAAATGCGCTAAACATTGGCGTGGGCGTATCATACAATATTGGCTCATTATGGAAAACAAAAGCAAAAGTTCAGCAGGCGGAAGCAAGAGCAAAGCAGGCGGCAATTGGTGAAGGCCAGTTAAACGATAATATCCGCCTGGATGTGAATCACTCCTATTTAAATTTTCTCAGCAGCCAGAAAAAAATTGAAGTGTATGAAAAGGCTGTTGAGCAGGCTGTTGAAAATTACAGGATTGTAAAAAACAAATACAACAACAGTCTTGAGACTACGACAGATCTGTTAGATGCAAACACCAAACAGTTGTTGGAAAGAATGAATTTAATCTTTGCGAAAGCTGACGCAGTCGTCGCGTACAATAAATTATTACAGGCTGCGGGCTTATTGGAAGAAAACACAAAACAACAATAAGAAAAAAATAAATTATGGCAGAGACTAACGAAACAAAAAAAGAAAATGGGAATGGGAAGAAAAGGAACCCGGTTTTCATCATCATCCTCGGAATTTTGATCATTGGAGGTGCATGGTTCGGCATTTCAAAATATTCCCATGGTCTTCATCATGAGGAAACTGATGATGCGCAAGTGAGTGCAGACATTGTCCCTGTTATTCCGCGCGTTGCCGGATATGTGAACCAGGTTTTAGTAAGGGATAATCAGCGGGTAAAAAAGGGTGATACCCTGGTGATATTAGACGACAGGGATTATAAAATAAAACTGGAGCAGGCGGAAGGAGCTTTGGAGACTGCAAACATCAATCTTGAATCAGCCAAAGTAACAACTACGGCTGCGAAGGCAAATATTGCTACATCGCAAGCTTCTGTGGGCACGGTCGATGCACAGATCGAGGCGGCAAAAGTAAACGTGTGGAGAGCGGCACAGGATTATGAGCGCTATGCTAATCTTATCAAAGATCATTCTGTAACTGAACAGCAATATGAGCAGGCATTGGCTGCCAAGCAAACAGCTGAAAAGCAGTTGGCCATTTTACAGGAACAAAAAAACCAGGCATCACAACAAACACATGCCGTGGCGCAGCAAAGCAACGCTACCGCCCAGCAGATCAGTGTTGCCAATGCAGCCATTCATCAACGGCAAATAGATGTAGATGCCGCTAAATTGAATCTCTCATACACTGTTATTACTGCGCAACGGGATGGGATGATTTCAAAAGTGAATGTACAACCGGGGCAATATGTAAATGCAGGGCAAGCTTTATTCGCCGTTGTTCACAGTACACAAGTTTGGGTAGTTGCAAACTTTAAAGAAACACAACTTAATAAGATGAGAGAAGGGCAATTTGTCGTCGTCACTGCAGATGCTTTTCCCAAACATAAGTTCCAGGCAAAACTTACATCTTTTTCGCCTGCCACAGGGGCCACATTTGCTTTATTGCCTCCGGATAATGCAACGGGGAATTTTGTAAAAGTTGTTCAACGCCTGCCCGTAAAAATTGAATTCACAGATGTTTCAGATTCATTAGTGAACAAATTGCGGCCGGGATTGAATGTGGCGGTCGACGTTCATCTTGACTAAGAATGAGTGATGAATAATGAGTAATAAGTACTCATCATTGATCACTCATTACTCATTCAAAAGTTAGTTTATGCAGCAGCAATCATTAGTAGAATACGGGTCAAGAAGAGTGATCATCACGGTCACAGCGATCATTTGTGCATTACTAGAGATCGTCGATACGACAATTGTAAATGTGGCATTGAATGATATGAAGGGCAATCTCGGGGCTACGACAAATGAAATTGGCTGGGTGGTGACAGCATATGCTATCGGTAATGTGATCATTATCCCGATGACGAGTTGGTTGTCGCAGCAGTTTGGAAGACGAAATTATTTTGCTGCTTCCATTGTCCTCTTCACGATATTTTCCTTTCTATGTGGAAATTCAACCAGCATCGAAGAGTTAATCATTTTCCGCTTTATGCAGGGAGTCGGTGGCGGAGCGTTACTGGTGACCTCGCAAACGATCATCACTGAAAGCTATCCTGTTGAAAAAAGAAGCATGGCGCAAGCCATTTATGGTTTGGGAGTGATCATTGGACCGACACTTGGTCCACCATTAGGAGGATACATCACCGATCATTTTCAATGGCCTTATATTTTTTACATCAACATCCCGCTTGGAGTGATCGCTACGTTATTGACACTGCAGTTTGTAAAGAGTCCAAAGTACACTGAAAAAAGCGCTGCCAGAGATGTCGATTGGCTCGGTATTGCCCTTCTTGCCACGTTTGTCGGCTGTCTTCAATATGTTTTGGAAAAAGGACAGGAGGAAGATTGGTTCAACAACAGCACGATCACCATCCTGGCCGTCTTGAGTGCGCTGGGTTGTTTCTTTTTTATTTGGCGCGAGTCAACTTATAGAAATCCCGTCGTTCATCTAAAAGTACTAAGTAATGGGAACCTCAGGATCGGGACAATCATGTCATTCATTCTCGGCTTTGGTTTGTATGGTTCAACATTCATCATTCCCTTATACACGCAATCAATACTTGGATGGACGGCTACGCAGGCAGGATTACTTTTTGTTCCAGCTGCGCTGACAACAGCCTTCATGATGCCATTTATCGGGCAGATGCTGCAGAAGGGAGTTAAGCAACAGTATCTTGTTTCATTGGGATTGCTGACATTTTTCTTTTTCTGCTTTTGGGGACATAATGTTTTAACACCTGATACACCAAAGTCTGCTTTCTTTTGGCCGCTGATCCTACGTGGTGTGGCAATGGGAATGCTTTTCATCCCAATCACAACTTTATCGCTCAGTACATTAAAGGGCAAACAAATTGGGGAAGGTGCAGCGTTCACTGGAATGATGCGCCAATTGGGTGGGTCATTTGGAGTAGCGATCATCAGCACATTTATGGCAAGACAGACCATGACGCATCGCAGTGCACTTGTTTCCAAACTTGATGTGACCGATCCTGATCTGCAGAATAGAGTTGCAGCGATGCGACAATCCTTTGCGGCCAGCGGCCAGGATCCTCATGCGGCATTCAAAGCACTTGATTATTCAGTGATGAAACAAGCAGCTGTGTTGTCGTACATGGATGCATTTCTTTACATAGGCCTTTTATTCCTCGTATGCATTCCATTTGTACTACTTGTAAGAGGAAAAAGGAACAAGCAGGTGAAGATGGAACTGCATTAGAAGACCTTCTTCCAGCTGTATTTGTTCTGTTAAAGTCGGGCCTTTTATCCGGATCAGGGATGCTTCGTCCCAGCGAAGTCTTTTTGCCTTTTGGTTTTCAATCCTGACAACGCGCTAAGCAGACGACCCAGCTATGACGTTTAGAAGGTGAAGTTAGAATGCCTTCTTCCAGCTATTATTTGCTCTATTAAAATCGGGCAACTTTTTATCCGGATCAAGGATCACTTCTTTTACCTCACTTGTTGTTTGTACACCAAATGTCCAGGTCGGACCGCGTTGCCAAACTTCGACCGGCAGATTTATTCTGTGTTGCTGACCATTAGCTTCTTTAATCACCACTGTGACAGGCATCACCATTTTTTCAAGGTTCTGGATAGTGATCATGGAACCGTTCTCAACTTTATCATCAATGTATTTTACATCTTTCACTGCCTGGTCAAGTTTCCATGTATTCAGCACCCATCCTCGCCAGAACCATCCAAGATCTTCACCGGAAACATTTTCCATCGTGTGAAAGAAATCCCAGGGCGTCGGATGTTTGAATGCCCAGCGACGAATGTATTCACGAAATGACGCGTCAAATCTTGCTGAATCCAGCACCACGTCCCGTAATGCGTCAAGCATCATGGATGGTTTTAAATAAGCTGCCACGCCGAGATTATCCTGCTGTATCACTTCAGGAATATTCATTAAACCATCCATCTGGTCACTAAAAACATATTTCGTCATATCACCCGGAAAGAAAGAAGAACTCGCATATTCTCCCTTATTAAAATTCTTTGTCGAAAGACCATTGATAAAAGTGTTGAAGCCCTCATCCATCCACGCATATTTTCTTTCATTGCTTCCCACGATCATCGGAAACCATGTATGTCCGAACTCGTGATCGGTTACTTCCCATAAACCACTACCGTTACTATTGTAGGAGCAAAAAACAATTCCCGGGTATTCCATACCGCCCACTGTTCCGGCAACATTCGTTGCCACCGGATAAGGAAATTCAAACCATTTATTTGAATTGTATTCGATCGAAGCCTTTACCATCTCAGTAGAACGCTGCCATCCCTCTTTCTTAATACTTTCAACAGGGTACACGCTGGCAGCAATCGCTTTTTTTCCGCTTGGTAAATTTATTCTTGCCGCATCCCACACAAATGCTTTTGAAGCACCCCATGCTACATCTCTTGCATTTTGGATTTTGAATTTCCAGGTGCAGCTCGGTTTGTTAGGGCGAGTGTTTTTATCATTCACTTCTTTGTCGCTCCTGATCGTTACGGTTTTATCACTGTTCTTTGCCTGGTTCCAACGACTTATCTGATCGGGAGTCAGGCAATCCTGTGGGTTTTGCAATTCACCGGAGCCGACGACGATCAGGTTCGCCGGAGCTGTAATATTATATTCGATATCTCCGTACTCAAGATAAAATTCACCAGCACCCAAATAAGGTAAGGTATTCCAACCCTGCACATCATCATATACACACATGCGCGGGAACCATTGAGCCACTTCGTAAACCCAGCCATTCTTTGTTTTCAATCTTCCCATCCGGTCGGTGCCGTATTCAGGAATGTCAAATTGATAACTAATTTTCAACTTAGCCACTGCACCTGGTTTTAACTCGTCTGCCAGCCACACCTGCATTCGTGTATCTGTAGTAAGGTATTTTGGCGCATAGGGTTTTGTTCCGGCATCAACCGAGATCGATTTGATCGAATCACCTCCCGTAAATTTTGCATTGGCCCAGCGGCCACCTGTTTCCGTGGTAGTGTACGATGCGCGGGAATCGCTTTTATAAATATTCTGATCGACCTGCAGCCAAAGGAACCTTAAATTGTCGGGACTATTGTTGGTATAATTAATCTCCACTTCGCTCGTTACACGGTGCATACCGGTATCAAGAATACAATTGATCTTATAGTCTGCCTTGTTCTGCCAGTATTTAGGTCCGGGTTCGCCGCTACCAGTACGATATTCATTTGCCGATTGCGGGTAGAAGACAGGATCGAAGGCTTCATGCGCATTGTATTTTGGTTCCTGCGCATAGGTAACCACAAAAAATAAAAACCCGGTAAAACCGAGAACAGATCTTTTCATTTATGCAAGTATTTGAAGTGTAAAATAAAGCAAAGCCAAGAAAAGAGTGTACCATTTAAAATATTTTAACCTTCTAAGGGAATAATGACTCGGCGACAGCGATACTTTCAGGTTTGCCAACGTCTACAAACCGGTCGCCGGTATGATCATACCCGAGGATAAGATGATCCGTGGCCAATTTGAGATACACCTCTACCAGGGAAAATTTTCCATGAAAAGGGACGAGGGAAAATATTTCGGGCTCAAAAACAACAACGCAGCTATATGCTCTTTCGATAAGACCAGGTTTTGGGATCACTATTCTTTC